>NZ_JAPDDR010000007.1:300000-386380 GCF_025950095.1 Luteolibacter rhizosphaerae
CTCGCCGTCTTGGAAGGCCTTGTCCGGGAAGATCACCGGGCGACCGACCACGAGCTTGTCGCGCATCTCGTCCGGCATCGCAATGCCATCGCGCAGTTTCTGGGCAGCCAGCTCGTAGAGCGCCCCGGCACCGCTGATGCCCATCTGGAAGACAGCTTGGTAGGCATCGGCAGCCTGGTCAGCCAATCCACGGTCATAGGCGGCCATGTCTTCGTAGAGCAGGCCGAGTTCGTAGAGCACGTTCGGATCGTTCGGCGCGGTGGCGCGAGCTTCCTCCAGCTTGGTGACCGCGGTGGCTACGTCCGAGGCGATGCGGGCGGTGCGGGCTTCCTGTACCAAGCGCTCCACCACGGGATCCGCGATCGGGGGTGCACCCAGCGGCCGGGCCGGGGGCAGCGGAGTGGGCTCCGGCGGCGGCGGCAGAGCCGAGGCTCCCGGCGCCTTGGCAACGACAGGCCCCGCAGGTTGCACGGCAGCCGGAGTCGCGGCCACGGTGATGTACTTGGTCACCACCTTTTCTTCCGTCCTGACCTCGCGGGCCTTCTCCATCCGGACGGCCAAGGCCACGCCGCCGATGAGAATCTGGGAAAACGCAAGCACTCCCAGCCCCCAGCAAGAGAGGCGGAAAGTCAGCTCGGAATGGCGGATGTTTCCGGACATGGCCCCGACGCTAGGGAGTCCGTCGGCATGACGCAAGGCGGGAGGATACGTGCTTATCCAGAACTTCAGGCTTGGATTTCGGGCCCTCCCGGCCGATGCCTGCGCCCGTGAAGCAGGAGGCTACCCGAACAAGCGCCATGCCGCTGGAAGGCATGGCTCCGGTCGAGGTGGCGGCAGCGCTTTCGCACCTTTCCGGGCTGGTTTTCTTCGATACGTCGGGCCACCTGCCGGCAAGCTACGGGGCCCCGGTTTCCGTGATCGCGGCCCGGCCACAGCGGGTGCTTCAGGGCTCGATCCACAAGCCCGCCGACCGAGCGGAGCTGGCCGCCGTGCTGGAGCAGGGCTCGTCGGCACCTCTCGGCGACCGCGGTTTTCCGCTGGGCGGGCTCTGCGGCTGGGTCGGATATGCGGGGGATTTCGTCTTCGGGGACTATCCGGAGATGCTCGTCTTCGACCACCGCAGCGGGAGCTGGCACGAGGTGGGATCTCTCTCTGCCGAACTGCGGATGCCTGCGCCGGAAGCTCCGGTGATCGGAGAATTCCAAGCGCTGATGAGCCGCGAGGAATTCACGGGGGGCGTACGCCGGATCCACGAGTGGATTGCAGCCGGGGATATTTATCAGGTCAATCTGACCCAAGCTTTCCGGGCCCCGGTGCAGGGCGACCCTCTCTTCAGCCTCTATGAGACCCTGCGCGACTGCTCTCCCGCCCCGCTGGCGGCGTATCTTGCGCTGGACGGCAAGGAGGTGCTTTCCTCGTCACCCGAAACCTTCCTGCGGATATCCGGTCGCGGGATCGAAACGCGGCCGATCAAAGGAACGCGCCCGCGGCATGCCGACCCGGATGAAGACCGGCGCTCGGCCTACGAACTGCAAACCAGCCCGAAGGAGATCGCGGAGCTGGTCATGATCACCGACCTGCTGCGCAACGATCTCGGCCAGGTCTGCGAATTCGGCAGCGTTTGCGTGGCGGAAATGCTCCAGCTCGAAACCCTCGGCCAAGTGCATCACCTCGTCTCCACGGTGACGGGCACGCTTCGCGAAGGCATCGGCCCGCTCGAAGCCTTGGCGAAATGTTTCCCGGGCGGCAGCATTACCGGGGCACCGAAAAAGCGCGCGATGGAGATCATCGCGGAGCTGGAACAGGAACCCCGGGGCATCTACTGCGGCGCGATCGGCTACCTAGGCTACCACGGCGAAAGCCAGTTCAACATCGCGATCCGCACCTTGGTGCGCGGGGGCGACGTACTCAGCTACCACGTGGGAGCGGGCATCGTGGCCGACTCCGATCCGGAGAAGGAATACGAGGAAACGCTGCACAAGGCGGCGGGCATCCGGTTGGCAGTGGCGAGATCAAAAGAACGGCCGAACGACGCCTAGCGAACTCCCGGCAGCTTATTCGTCATTCGCAAATTCGGAATTCGCCATTCCCGCTATCGGGCGAGCACCGCCTTCGGAATCTTCTTCTTCTGCTCACGCAGCGCACGGGCGATCCTGGGAGCCGCAATGACGCGGAGTTCGATTCGGTCGCTGGCATCGCGGGTCCACTGGAAGTGCAGGTCGCTCCGTTTGCCGCTCACTTCGATCGGGAAGACCGCTTGCCGCCGTTCGTTGGGGCGGTGCGTTTCAATGCGCTCGAGTAGGGAGAGCATCTGCTTGTCGTCGAAGCCATTCTCCGTGATCTCGCGCACCCGCTCGAAAACATAGGGAAGATATTCGACCTGGGTGTGGATTCGCACCGTCTGACGCGGGGAGTAGGCGGTCTCCAGTTCGTCCAGCATCTCCTCCGAGGTGGACTCGCCGAGTCGCTCGTATTCCTGAACCAAGCGGCGGCGGATGAGCCAGCCCAGAAGCACGGTCAGGCCCCAGACCGTCAATGCGATCAAGAGAACGAGACCGGAGAATGCGATAGGCAGGTCCATGAATCGCGCCACTATAGCGCAACCCGCCGGAAGGGAAAGGACGCAGTCTTGAAGCTCGGTAAATGCTCAGTGATCGCGCTCCCGGGCTTGGAGGAGAAAGGTCATCAGGTCCTTGATCTCCTGCTCGCTCAAGGCGCTCGTCAGCCCCGGTGGCATCAGTGAAAACTCGAGCGCGCTGCTCGCAGCAAGGTTCGCTTTTTCCACCGCGATGACCTGCCCGCCGGGGACGGCGAACTTCAAGCTGCTGGCAGTCTCCCCCACGCGAACGCCCACCAAGGAGCCTCCGTCTTTCAAATCGACTTTATAGGCAACGGCATCGGGGTTGATGGCGGCGGAGGGATCCTGAATATCGCGTAACACGGCGGCATAGTCGCGGTGAATCGTATTGCTGAGATCAGGACCGACCGCATGGCCTTCGCCATTGAACTGGTGACAGGTGAAGCATGCCGCCTTGCCAAAGAAGATCTGGCGACCCCGCTCCCAGTCGCCACCGGCAATCTCGGGAATGGTCACCTCGACCGCAGCAGGCTCTCCCGCGGGTGTAGCAAATGGCATGAAGAAACGGCCGACACCCATGGCGCGCGGGCGAGGATCGATCGAGGTATGGAAGGTGATCTCCAATGGTGAGGCCGGGGTCGGCAAGTGGATCGAAAGCTCCTGCCAAGGATCTTGCGCCACGGTCTTGGTGAAGGACGCCTCGCCCAGCCCCTTGCGGATGACCTCAAGGCCAGGTGCCTCCAAGGCAATGGCGGCATCACTCTTCACGGTGATGGTGACCACTTCCGGGTCGGCCGCGTAGTCGAGCTTCGAGCCCGGCTGGGTAGCGGGTTGCAGCAGATGGCTGAGATTGAGTTTGGTACGGAGGTGAAGCGCCCCAGGGCGGGTAAGATCCTTGATGGCATCGGCATGAACGGCGCTGCTGCGGGTAAGTTCACCGACCACGGAGAAATCGGGATGCGGCAACCAACCCTTCCATGAGGAGCCCTCTGCTCCGCTCCAACTCGCCTCCAAGCCATTGAGAGAATGGGCAAGATCAATGGCCTGCGCTTGTGGAATGCCCGCTTCGTGGCGTGGCGCATCGAGAGTGATCGCGTAGCCGAAGGCCTCTCGGCGCGGTGCCGTTTTGATCACGATGCTGCGGCCATCCTCGCCGATCAACGCGGACTCCACCAGCACCCGATAGCGCGGCTGCGCCATCTGCCCGCGGACCACGGCGTAGCCGGGACGGATGGCTTCAAAGCGATCTCCCGCGGCGACTTGGGGACCTCCTTCGATGCGGATACGGGAAGCCAGGTCATCCCAAGCGGGACCTTCCAAAGCGCGATCAAAGCCGACGACGGTGGTGCATTCATCCGATGCCCAGGTCAGCACCGGCTGCGGAACCGTCGAGTCCATATGACGGATCTTGAACAGGCGGCCTTCGTGCGAAGGGCCCTTACCCCAATCCGGCGGTCCCGAGTGGCAGCAGATCACAAGATCGCCCTGCGGAGAGATGGCGCAATCCGTGACCAGCATGCCAAGCGCGGCGAAGAGCTGCGTGCTGGCGACATAGCCTGCCGAAGTCTTCGCCAAGGAAGTGCGCCAGAGCTTACCGCGGGATTCGCCGGTGATGATGGCGTCATGAGCCCAGAACTCTGGACCGAAACGCGGGCGGTCCTTCGCGGGACCATTGAAGCGGAAACCGCAAGTGCTCTGGTGCTGCGGGGCGAAGTCCCACACGCTGGGTTCATCGACGACATCCGGCAACAACTTCGGATGCCGCGGCGGAAAGCCGTAGTGGCGACCGGTTTGGAGATGAAGCAGTTCATCGAAGGGGTTGCCATTCGGCAACCAGGTGGCCCCTTCCTGGTCGGTGGCGAAGAGTTCGCCGTGGCGATCCCACTGGAGGGACATGATGTAGCGCAGGCCGCTGGCGAGCTGCTCGACCTTCCCATCCTTGGTGATGCGGAGAAGGCAGCCGCGGCGCTTGTCGGGAGAGTAAGCGGGTGCGCCGGTCTTCACGGCATCGGGAGCCCACACATCGCCCTCCGCCTTTTGCCAATAACCATTTCCGGGATTGGCGCTGCCCATGGTGACATACCAATCATCGTCCGGCCCGGCGGCGATGGCCATGGCGCTATCGACACGGCGGTGCATGAGCAAGGGGTCATCGCGCAGGGCGGGATCATCCCAGCCTTTCGCGACGGTCTCCCGCTTGTCGGGGATACCGTCGTGATCGGTATCCCGGAAGCGAACAATCTCATCGGCCAGCAACGCATGCGGCATGCCGTCCTTCACCACCATCCCCACCGGGTAGTTGTCGGAAGTCTCCGGCGCGAAGGTATCGAGCCAATCCTCCAGCCCGTCCTCATTCGTGTCACGCATCACATGAAAGCGCCAGTAGTACGCAGAGGAGCGGAAGCTTCATGGGTTTGAAGAGTGAACACTGTTCTATTTTTCAAACGGAAATATCCTGTAGAATTGCGACACATGAGGCAATTCGGACCAAGAGCTTAAACGCTTCGCTTGGAAATGACATCATCCCGGTGAACCCGCTTTGGCGCCACGCCGCTTGTCCGGCGACCCTGCGCGAACCGTTTTGAAACACCGCGACTTGCGGTATCCTGTCCCCAAAACCCAGATGAAGATTCCCGCCCGACTTGCCGGCATGACCGGTGCAGTCCTGATGCTCCTGACGCCCGCCGCCCGCGGCGAGGCGATGCTGCAGTATTTCAACACGACTTGGGCGGAAATCACCCGCAAGATGCCGGAACTGGCGGAGGCCGGGTATAGCTCGCTGTGGCTCCCGCCGCCGACCAAGGCCTCGGGCGGACTCTCGGTGGGATACGATTGCTGGGACCGCTTCGATCTGGGCTCGAAGGATCAGCGCGGGACCGTACGGACGCGCTACGGAACGGAAGCGGAGCTCCAGGAGCTGGTGCGCGTGGCGCATCGTTTCGGGATCCGGGTCTACTTCGACAATGTGATGAATCACAACGCCTTCGAGACACCGAAGTACAACGACTTGGTGCCGGAGAACGTTTACCCCGGATTTCTCCCGGAGGACTTCCACCTGCGCCGCACGGCCGAGGGCTACTACCGCAAGTGGGACAACACCCGCGACTGGAACGACGCCTGGCAGGTGCAGAACCTCGGTCTCTCCGACCTGATCGACATCGCGACCGAGCCCGGCTCGACCAATCTCAATCACGGCACCGGGGAAGGTCACACGACCACGAAGCCGAACTTCGTCCGCCACCCGGATAATCCGGAATACTACTGCTACATCCCCACCGCCAGCGGGCAGAAGCACTCCGCCGGACAGGGAGCTTACGTTGGCTTCGGCACCGGTAACGGGATCACCACCGCGCTGATCACGGCCAATGCCTCCTTCTACACCGAGCGCGTGGAGGACATGCTGAACCGCGCCGCGCGCTGGCAGGTGGACCGCATCAAGGCGGACGGCTTCCGGCTCGATGCCGTGAAGCACACGCCAGCGGATTTCTTCGGCGCGACCTTCGGCGGCGACAAGGACTCCTCAAACTACGGCTACTCCGGCCAGATCCAGCAGCAGTTCAATCTCACCCGCGGGTTCTCCGATTGGAGCAATCACCGCGATTCCCTCTTCGATACCGAACAAAGCCGGGATGATGCCATGCTCTTCGGCGAGCACCTCGGCCAGCCCCCCGCCTACGGTCCCTACATCGATGCGGGAATGCGGCTGATCGACAACGACCTGAGATCGAACTACAACAACCTGCTAGGCAACCCTTCGTCCGGGATGAACGGCTACGACCAGCCGGGGCAAGGTGGCTTCTCGCCTGCGGTGGCGGTCATGCACGCCCAGAGCCATGACAACGATTACGCCGCTCGCCGCGAGCTCCAACACGCCTTCTACTTCACCCGCGCGGGTCTGGGGCTGATCTATACGGATGGCAATTACCACGCGGGGATTCTCGGCGCGAGCGGCGGTGCTTTCCCGCGCCATGCCAATACTGCATTCCTCGGCCAGTGGGGCGATGCGCGGATCCCGAACCTGCTGAAGATTCACAACGACTTCGCCCGCGGCTGGCAACGCGGCCGTTACAGCGATGCGGATCTCGTCAGCTACGAGCGCATCGATGACCGGGAGTTCTCCGAAAGCAATCAGGCACAGAAGGAGCGCAAGGGCGCGACGATGCTCATCGCCGTGAACGACAATTACGCGTCCGGCAAGGCGGTCCTCGGCGGCACTTCCTTCCCGTCCCAAGGAGGCGGCGGCTCCGAGAACAACCCGAACACGAACGACGAATACCTTTACCAGTACGCCCGCGGCTACGGCAGCCAGGTCGGCTTCTACAGCTACGCCTCCAGCCTGAATTCGGTGGTGGTCGATCCCGGCAGCTACTTCGTCTTCGCACCACGCACGCCCGAGGATTCGGATCTCTGGAAAAATGCGGGGGGCTCTCCGATCACCATCTATCAGGGCAGCGAGAAAGCAGGAAGCTTCGAGGTCGAGCGCAAGGACGGCACGGATGGCGACCCCGCTTTCAACCCCTACGGCCTACCGGACGCGGTGAACAACGACTATGCTTATCGTATGTCGGTGCCGCGCGTGACCAGCGCGAGCAACCTGCGCTTCGTGGTGCGGGCGGATGGCTCGGCGGAGAACATCCTGCTGAAACTGGACGGCGGCATCGACCTCAACGGCACCCGCCCCGTCGGCAACAACGACCCGCTCTACCGCGACCGACCGCCTGCCCTCTCCACCGATGTGTTTCTCGGCTACGAGCAACCGGCTTTCGTGCGCCGCCAGTTCGCGGAGAAATTCGCGGCCAAGGATACCTTGCGAAACCAGATCGGATCGCAGGGTGCCGAAACCTTTCACAAGGTGATCGGCACCGCGGGCTTCACGATCGCGAACGGCCCCGCGAATGCGAACGACTACAGCACCCAAGACGGCGAAGTGGCGGCTTTCCTCTATCATGATCCCGCGGCGGATGCAGGCGGCACGCCCGCGGGCGGCTGGCCCGGCGGCGTCGTGCCGAAGCAGTATGCGGAAAATGCCTCCACCATCACGGTGTGGGCAAAGCCGAACGGCGTGGGCAACGGCTTCAACATGTTCTTCTATTACACCAGCGACGGCAGCAATCCCGAGGCTGCGGGCGGCAGCGGCACGGGAACTACCAAGGTGGTGCAGATGCACTACTCGCACAAACAGGACGCGGATGACTGGTGGTCGAGCGTGACGATCCCGAAGCCTGTGACGGGACAGACGCTCAAATACAAGATCGGCATCTTCAAAGACGGTGCCGCGAGCGTCTATCCCTCCGGCCCCAACTCGGTATCGAAGAAAAAGAAGATGATGACCGTCTTTGAGATAAGCGGCTTCAACGCGGGCACCATCGTCCACTCCCCGCACAACGACTACGGCGCGACGGAGACCGGCCTCGCCGAAGGCTTCCACGTGCTGCGCGGCCGGGCCTTCCTGAAGCGCGACGGCAAGGCCTCGCTCTACAACATCTTCACCCAGACCTTCTACTATGACGCCGCAACGCCGACCGGCCAGATCATGTTCCCGGCCGCGGATGGTGCCAGCATCGGCGGCAACGAATACGGACTGGTGGTGCGCGCGGACAACTTCACCAGCGAGGTGTGGTACAAGATCGACGACGGCGATGCGAGCAACGATGACTCCGCCACCGGGGCTAACAGCGGCAACGGCGCATGGGTGAAGGCATCCGAAGTCACGCCGAACCCCGGCATCGTCCCGACAGAGCCGGCCCATGCCCGCGAGTTCCGCTTCACCTATGTGAACATTCCCTCGACCGGCAATGCGACGATTCATGTCCGGCTGAAGGAAGTGACTTCCTCCGCGGACAACAACCTGAGCGATACCGCCGGCCACTACACCACCCTCACCCGGACGGTGCAGACCGCGGGCCCGGACCGGAAGATGTTCGTGGCCTTCCCTCAAAACGACGGCGCGGCGATCGGCAGCAACTACGTGCTGAAGACCTACTTCTCGAAGGCCTTGGCAGACGGTCTCACCGAGGCGCAGTTGAAGGCCCGCTTCACCGTGCGCTATGGCGCGGATGACGTCTGGCCTGCAGGGGTGCAGGTGCTTCCCGCCAGTGCACTCTCGATCCAATTCAACGAGACCGCGGACTACCATGCCCTGGCCTTCTCTCTGCCGAATCTCTACGACGGTCGCCCCGGCTTTCTGTATCGCGTGGAGATCGCCCAGGATCGGCCAGAGCCCTTGGTGGATCTGAGTGCCACACGGCGTCTGGCAGCGCTCGCGGGCACCGGACCGCGTCTTGCGATCCTCCGCCCGCTTGAGACCGACCTTTCCGGAAGGCCGGTGGAGATCCTCCTGCCCGATGAGAACGGGCCCGGCACGCTGGACTACCTCGTGCGCGTGGAAACGGACACCACCACCACTGCGGTGGATCTCGATTTCGTGATCGGCAGCGGCACCCTCGCCCCGCTGGACTTCGATCCCGTGGTCCCGGGTATCCAACCGGAGATTCAAGGCTCCAGCGCCTTCTGGAATTTCACTTGGGAGATCACTGCAGCCGGTGAGTATCGCCTCATTGCCACCGCGACCTCGCCGCAGGCGGTGAAGACGGAGACGAGGAATGCAACCGTGGTCAGCCAGCAGGAAGTGCTGGATCGGGAGGCTTCGGAGTCACCCGCCTTGTCCCTGATCAGCGGTGGCTACCGTCTCAATTTTCCCACCCTTCCGGGCCGGATCTATCAGCTCCAAGTCTCGGAGAACTTGAGCGACTGGGAAGACTCCGGCGCGCCGCTCAATACCGCGAACGCCGATGGTCCCGGCACATTCCAAGTGGATGACACCAGCGGAGGCGACAAGCGCTTCTATCGCGTTTTGATCCAAGCGGCACCTTGAACCCACTCCCCATGAGATCCTTCGCGATTCTTCCGCTGTGCTGCGGCCTGGTCCATGCGGCGGGAACCCTGAGCGTCAGCACTCCCAGCTATCCGGCGAGCCGCAGCGCCGAATACACCATCAGCCACGTCTACATCGACGAGGTCGCGGGAACGAGCGTGCCGATCACCTTCCGCTTCGCTCCCGGCGTGGGAAACGTAACCGACGTGGAACTGTGGACCAACGTGAATCGCCGCGACCTCGCGAACACAGACAAGGACGGCAACGGCTATCCCGATGGCGTGGTCGCTCCGAACGGAAACACCGTTACCGACTCTGCGGCCGATACCGATCCCGTGAGCGGCTATTACTTCGCGCCGCTCAATATGAGCGATGTCGGCGGCGGTATCTGGGAGATCACCCTGCCGGTGGCGAAGACCGGCGCCTACCGCGTCTCCGCCCGCTTCAAGACTTCGGACAGTCCGGGCAACTGGCAGTGGTATGGGCTGCGCGATCACTGCCTGGTAGCCGCGCCGGCCATCGCCCGCGATGTGCGGCTCTATGAGGTGAACGTCTTCAACATTGAGGCCGATGGCGACGGCTATGCCAATCGCTCAACCCTCGAGGATCTCCACAACGCGCCGGGAGCGCCACACAATGGCAACAACCGCTGGGATCTCGACTACCTCACCAGTCTCGGCTGCAGCTGGCTGTGGTTCCAGCCGATCCATCCGAACGGCATCGACGGTCGCGAGATCAATCCCGGCACCGGTAGCCCCTACGATCCGGGCAGCCCTTATGCGGTGAAGAATTTCTTCGAGGTGAATGCGCTGATGAGCGCGGCCCACAATGGCAGCCAGCCGGAGGCGGTGAACCGAGCGGCGGCGATGACCGCATGGCAGAACTTCGTGAGCGCCGCCGATGCCAAGCAGGTCGGCATCATGCTTGATGCGCCCTTCAACCATACCGCCTTCGATGTCGAACTGGCGCAGAAGGGCGTGGACCTCTTCCAGCGCGACGGCGAACCCGCATGGGCGGCGACCGACCAGATCCGCAACAAGGATGCGCGCTTCTTCTCGCGTGCGGGCAACTATGCCCAGCGAGCCTTCGATGCCAGCTCGATCGCGGCGGGCCCCGACCGCTTCGACTTCGGCAAGTGGAACGATGTAAAGGATGTCTTCTTCGGCCGCTATGACGCGCTGGTCGAGGTGGATGTCGAGCCGGAGCGCTCCAGCCACACGGCGGAGGGCGATTGGTTCGACACCTCTCAGTTCGAATGGACCAACGGCGACTTCACCCAAGGCGGACAGTCATGGAACGTAACCCGCCGCGTCTGGCAGTACTTCGCCCACTACGCGGTGCACTGGCTGGAGAAGACCCGGCCCGCCGGGCAGAACAGGAACTCGACGGCAGCCGACGGGGATACCGCCACCCGCTATGCCTGGGATGCCCGTGGCTTCGATGGCCTGCGCTGCGACTTCGGCCAAGGCCTGCCGCCACAGGCATGGGAATACATCATCAACACCGCGCGCTCGAAGAAGTGGAGCTTCGTCATGATGTCCGAGTCGCTCGATGGAGGCAACGTGACCTACCGCAGCGCGCGACAGTTCGACATCTTGAACGAGAACATCGTCTTCCCGCTCAAGTCCGCCGCGAACAAGCAGGACTACCGCAACATCTACGAGGGACGTCGTACTGCGTACGGTCAGGCCCTCGTGCTCGCGAACACCACCTCCCATGACGAGGAGGTGATGTCCGACCCGTGGCAATCGATGGTTCGCTATCTGGTCACCAACACTCTCGACGGCGTGCCGCTGGTCTTCCCCGGACAGGAGCTGGGGATCTCCACCACCTACGGCTACAACCACTACGAGACGAACTTCGGCAAGCAGATCCCACACTTCAAGCGCTGGAACTCGATGATGCCGATGTGGAACGACGCCGACTACGGAAACGACCAGCTCTATCCCGTCTTCGCCGCAGCCAATCGAGCCCGCGCGGCCAGCCCGGCCCTGCGCTCTTCCAACCGCTGGTTCCTCGATGGCGACGGGAACAACGCGCAGATCCATGCCGTCGCGAAATACGCCACGCCGAATGCCTCTCCGGCCTTCTCCGATGTGATGCTCGCCTTCGCGAACTTGGACCGGAACAACGTCCAGAGCGACACCTTCAAGATCCCCGCGACGCTGGCCCCGCTGCTTGGCGTGAAGGATACGCGTACCTATAACACCCGGAACCCCGCCGCCTACACCTCCCAGGATGCCAGCCGCGACGACACTTGGCTCTGGGGGGCAGGCATCACCGGTGCCAATCTCAAATCCTCCGGCTTCTTCGTCTCGCTGAACAAGGTGCCCTCATCCGCGGCGGGCTGGACCAGCGCCCCCTTCGAAGGACAGTATCTGAAGCTCTACGATGTCACCCCGCCGCCCTCGCCAGCGCCGCTGGCGAACTACTATGAAATTGGTACCAGCGGGACCTTCTCTTGGGTCCCGAATGGCGGTCCGGACGATAACATCGCCTCTTGGGAGCTGCTGATCGTGGACAACTCCAGCACCGTGGTGGCATCCGTCACCCTGCCCGCCACGACGACTTCCTACACCTTCACGGGCGCACCCGGCGGAATCTACCGCGCCACGATCACCGCGGTCAGCGCCGCAGGCATCGCCTCCACGGCTCCCGGCCAGAGCAATCCCGGCGGACCGGACCCCGCCTCCTCCACCAGCCCGCTGGCACTTCTGGCAGCAAGCGCCGATCCGGATGGCGATGGCGAGACCAACGCCGACGAACAAGCCGCAGGCACGAACCCCTTTCTCGCCACTTCCGTATTCCGGGTCGGTGGGATCTCGCGCAGCGGCGGAACGGTGGAGGTGCATTTCTCCAGCGTCCCCGGGCGTACCTATCAGCTTGAAACCAGCACGCAGTTGACCGGTGGAACCTGGTCGAATGCCGGAACGCCACTGGTGGCAGCAGGAAGCAGTAGCACCCTCACCCACGTCCCCGATTCCGGGGACACGAAACGATTCTATCGGGTACGGGTCGTGGAATGACCCGTCATGCCGCGGGTTTTGATAACAGGCGGGCCATCTTCCGCGTAGGATGGCCCCACTCATGCGAACCGCCATCTTCCTCGCCCTGCTCGCCGCCGCGAATGCCGCGGAGCTCGAAAGCACCTTCTTCGCCGAGACCCTGAAGGATCCGATCGAGCTCGCTCCGGCTCCGGATGGCGACATCTACATCGTCGAGCGCGAGGGCCGCGTGCTGCGTCTGCGGCCATCCACCGGCGGGCTCTTCGTGATCGGCGAGCTGGAGGTGACGGCACTCCGTAGCAAGGACCGCGAGAGCAATTGGGCACGCGAGGATGGCATCCTGGGTCTCACCCTCGATCCGGACTTCGCCAAGAATCAACGCCTTTACATCTACTACAGCCACCCGAAGGAGATCCTGAACCGCTTGTCCCGCTTCACGCTGAAGGACGGCAAGCTGGACCTCGCCTCGGAGCAAGTATTGCTGGATGTGAAGACAGATCGCCGCGACCGCGTCTGCCATCACGGCGGCTCGCTGGCCTTTGGTCCTGATGGATTGCTCTACCTGAGCACCGGCGACAATACCAACCCCTTCGAGAGCGACGGCTTCGCGCCGATCGACGACCGCGAAGGCCACGATCACGCCAACGCCATGCGCAGCGCGGGCAACACCAACGACCTGCGCGGCAAGGTACTGCGGATCAAGCCCACCGAGGACGGCTACAAGATCCCGCCGGGCAACCTCTTCCCGCCCGGGAAAGAAAAGACCCGCCCGGAGATCTACACCATGGGCCTGCGGAATCCCTACCGCATCTCGATCGATGCCAAGACCAACGTGCTCTATTGGGGCGAAGTGGGCCCGGATGCCGGCAAGGAAGGCCCGAAGGGTCCACGCGGCCACGACGAGGTGAACCAAGCCAAGAAGGCCGGCAACTTCGGCTGGCCCTTCGTGATCGCGGACAACAAGCCCTACGCCATCGTCGATTTCTCCAACGGACAGGTCGGAGCAATGACCGATCCGAAGGCTCCGAAGAACCCGAGCAAGCACAATACCGGACTTGTCGATCTGCCGCCCGCGAACCCGGCCTTCATCTGGTATCCCTACGGGAAGAGCGAAGAGTTCCCCACCGTGGGGGAGGGCGGCCGCAACGCCATGGCCGGACCGGTCTTCTACTACGATGCCCGTAAGAAATACAACCTGCTCGACCGCAAGGACGACCATACGCTGCTGACCTACGACTGGATCCGCAACAAGATGTGGAAGGCCAAGCTGGGCCGTGGCGAGAAACTCGAATCCCTGGAGCCCTTGATGGAGGGCCTCAAGCACCCGATGGATCTGGAGATGGCCGCCGACGGGACTCTATGGCTGCTGGAATACGGCACCGAATGGTACTTCAACACCGACGGCCGGGTCCGCCGCATCCGCCCCGCCGATGGCAACAAGCCTCCCATGGTCGAAGCGAAGCGCGAAGGAGAAACCTTCGCCGCCAGCACCAGCGATCCGGATGGAGACACGCCCCACATTGATTGGTGGCTCACGGAAGGCAGCAGCGAGCGCAAAATCGGTAGCGGCCCCGCCCTGGCGGTTTCTACCAGCGGCGGCTCCGAGCTTCGCGCGGTCGCGACCGATGCAAAAGGTGCCGTTGCGGTGGCCCGCATCCCGCTCGTCGAGGAGAAGGCAGCACCCTCCCTTGAACTGGAGTTTACCTCCACACCCGAGAAGCTCGGCTTCAGCGAAGACCTCGGCTTCAAGGTGAGCGGCTTGGAAGATGCCGCGAAGCTTGTCGTGCGCGCCCGTTACATCCCGCCCACCGGGCACGATGCGGGCGGCCCGCAGCTCCCCGTGGATATCGAGAAGCTCGTCGTGGCCCGCCAGTGCTTCGCCTGCCACCAGATCGAGAAGACCTCGGTGGGTCCCGCTTATCTCGACGTGGCGATGAAGTATCGCGGTGACGCGGCGGCGCTCGGGACACTTCAGGCAAAACTCAAGAATGGCGGCGGCGGCGTCTGGGGCGAGATCCCGATGCCTCCGCAGGTCGCCGTCTCGGATGGCGAAGCTCCGGAGATCCTCAAGGCGATTCTCGGTCTATCCAGCGGCATGGCAGAGGCTCGCGGAAACGCCAGCGGCTCCCTGAAGCTGAGCGATAAGCCTGCTGGCGCGGATGCCGGTGGTGCATGGGAAATCACCGCGGAAGCCCCCGGCTATCTCCCGGCCCGCAAGCGCCTGCTCGCGAAGTGACTCAGATGCTCTCGAAACGCCCCGCCTCACGGTTCTTCCGAACCTGACCGGCGGGGAAGACGGTGCCGTTCATGGCGAGGAAGACCCCTTCCGGCAGGGATTGCACCGCACCGAGAGCGAGGCCGAGATTGAAGACCGCATCCGTCACGCGGAAACGGGCCGGAGCCAGCGCCCCCGTCAGCACGATCGTCTTGCCCGGAATCCCGCGGAGCGCTTCCGCAGTCAACGCCATGGTATCGGTGCCGTGCGTGATCAGAATCCGTGACTCAGGCGCCTCTTCACACGCGGCACGGATCGCCTGCCGGTCTGCCGACTGCATCTCCAAACTGTCTTTGCGAAAGAGAGGGAGCAAGCGCCACTCAAGCGTCACGCCCGACTCGCGGAAAACATGCGGCACGGTGGGCTCTCCGACTTCATATTCGGATGAAGCGTCGAAGTAGACCTTGTCGATCGTACCGCCGGTGGTGAGGACGAGAAGCATGGGGTAAAACCGGATCAGGCCCGTGGCAGGAAGAAGGAGCGCTGCTTGTCGGAAATCGGCAGACCGAGCTTCTCCATCACCTCCAGCATGTCCTCCCACACCCGGCGCTTGTCCTGCGCGCCCGAGTTGTTGTGGAGCAGGTAGGCCGGGTGATAGGTCACGCGCACCGGGATGCCGGCGAACTCGTGCCACTTGCCGCGCATGCCGGCCACCGCCCCGGTGAGACCCAGCAAGCCCTCCGCCGCCGTGCCACCGAGAGCCACGATGCAGCGCGGCTTCACGATCTCCACCTCCGCCTTCACGAAAGAGATGCAGGAGGCCATCTCCTCGACCGTCGGCTTCCGGTTATTCGTCGTCTGGCCCTGCATCGCGGGGCGGAACTTCACGATGTTCGAGATGTAGACGGCGGGGCGATCAAGACCCATCGCCTTGAGAATGTCGTTCAGCTTCTGCCCTGCGGCACCCACGAAGGGCTCGCGCTGCAGCTCCTCTTGGTAGCCGGGTGCCTCACCGACGAACATCAGGTCCGCCTCGGGATTCCCGGTCGAGAAGACCATGGTGCCCCGCAAGCTGCCGAGACGGCGCGCGGGATCCCAATTCTCCGCCTGCCGCGCCAGCGCCGCGATCCGCTGGGCCGCGTCTCCCGTCGAGGGCGCGGTCACGGCGGGCACGCTCGGTGGCGGTGCGGCGGCCACCGGCTCCGGACGTGGTGCAGACTCTGCCACCCGGGCAGGTGCGGCCTGCCTTTCGGCGGGGCGGACAGCGGTAGCCCGGCCGCGGCGATGAAGCTCCCGCAGCAGTTCCTTGGCCTCGTCATCCAAATGGATGGTCTTCACCCCGCGGGCTTCTTCCCCGCGCAGGAAATCGATCAGGGCATCCACCGGAAGGCTCACGCGGGCGATGCTAGCGTCCCGGCCCGGACGCGCAACCCCGCCCTTCGGTCGATTCCGAAAGCGCGGGCCGCTTGTACTTGCCGGGCCGGGTCAATTTGACCCATGGTGACAGCGCGACTAACGCTTTTCCCACCCATGTTCCGCCGTATCTCCAATCTCATCAAAGGGTTCCTCGGCCTCTTCATCGGAGGAATCGAAAAGAAGAACCCCGAAGCCCTGCTCGAGGTCGAAAAGGAGAACCTGCGCAAGCAGATCGGTGAATTCAACCAAGGCCTCGCCGCCCACGCCGGCTTGGTCGAGCGCCTGATGTCGCAGGTCAAGAAGCTCAACGCACAGGAGAACGAACTGAAGGCCAAAACCAAGGCGCTACTGCAAGCCGGTCAGCGCGAAGCCGCCGCCGAGACCGCTCTGCAATACAAGAGCACCGACCAGCAGCACGCGGAACTCAACGCCCAGCTCGAAAGCGCCGAAGCCCGCTACAAGGAACTGGTCCGCGCCCGCGATGTGGCCATCAAGGCCGCCCGTGACAAAATCGAGCAGCTCCGCCGCGGCATCGACGACATGAAGGTGCAGCGCGCGATGGCCGAGCTCAACGAGATGGCGGCCGGCATGGTCAGCACCATCGGCGGCTCCGGTGACACGCTAAATCGCCTCGAGGAAATGGTGGAAGAAGAGCGCACGAAGGCCGCAGGCCGCGCTCGCGTGGCCCGCGACAGCGTGGACCTGAGCGGCACGGTGGTGAAGGAAGCCGAGCAAAAGGCTCTGGCCGACATGGCGCTCGCCGACTTCGCCGCCGCGGAAGGCATCGACCTGAAGCCGACCGAGTCCGCGCAGGAGACGCCTCCGGCACAGGGCACCATGGGTCCTGTGAGCCAATGACAAGTTCGGGTGGCGGGCTCCGCTTTCCACTTTAGCTTCTCCACGCATGGATCCCGAACTACCGTCCCGCTTCCGCGCCGAACGCTGGTACTCCGCCCCGAACCTGTGGCGGAAGATTTCCCGCTATGGCTTGGTGGCCGGGCGCAAGACGGTGCTCACCAGCATCACGCTCTACCATTGCCTGCGCGACAAGGACACGCCGGCTTGGGCGAAGGGTGTGATCGTAGGTGCTCTCGGCTACCTCGTCCTCCCTGTGGACATGGTGCCGGACATCATTCCGGGCGCAGGCTATGGCGACGACTGGGCGGCGCTGGTCGCGGCGCTCGGTACCGTGGCCATCTACGTGAAGGATGTCCACAAGGTGAAGGCTGCAGCGCAGACCGAGAAGATTTTCGGATTGAAGGCGCACTGAGGGAGCATCGGAACACCGGCCTTCTCCCCGCAGGTCACCACGCCTCGCCTGCCCTCGCCTCCAGACAAGACAACCTTGCCAAGCAGATGCCTGACAAGGTTGCCGAGATGTCCGGGAAATGGGACGCGTGGTCGAAGGAGGCTTCGGTCTATCCGAAACCTTGATGCCGCAGCTTACTTCGCCTCCGGATTCGCCTGGAGATAAGCGTCCACGTCCTTCGTCACCACCAGCTTGCCCTGCATGATCGCCCAGTGGCCGGGGAAGGTGCAGACGAATTCGTAGATGCCTTCCTTACCCGGAGCCGTCAGGCTCAGCGTCTCCTTCTGACCGGCATCGATCAGCTTGGAAGCGCCCAGCACCCGCGAGTCCTTGTCCGGCACATAGGCCCGGCCCTGGCTATCGAGCTTGTCGGGCGGGCTGGCTTGCACCGCCTCCGCCACCGCTTGCAGGGTCCCCGGCTGCACGAAGACGATGTTGTGCGGCATCGCATCCGGGTTCTCGAAGATGACCTGGAAGGGCTTGCCGGCCTCCACCACCATGCGCGTGGTATCGAAGCGCAGTTGCTCGCGGACCGCCTTCACCACGAAAACATTCACGCGCAGATCCTTCAGCACCTTGCGGGCAACCGCGCCACGATCCGCCGGCATCAGACCGGCCAGATCGTTCGCCACCTGCACCACCTCGATGTAGTCCTGCGAGGTGCGGTCTTCCGCCGGGACCTTGCGGGCCCAGTTCACCAGTCCGCCGGCAGCCGGATCGGCCAAGTCCGCGGACCACGAGGCACGCGGCAGCAGGGCCATGCCTTTCGCCGCCGGGATCACCTGCTCGCCCTTCTTGATCAACTCGACCAGACCGGCGAAGACCTTCTCCGGCTCCTTGCCCATGCTCACGAGCGCGCGCACCGCGGCGCCGCGCAGGCCACCGAGCGGATCGCTGGTCACCGCGATCTTGCTGCTCAGCTTCGGCGCGGGATTGGCCGGCTTCTTGAAGATCTCGCGCCGCTGCGAATCGAGCACCGTGACCGTGAAACGATCGAGACGGTCCTCGAAGCCCGCCCGGTTCCACACCGTCACCGCTTCCACCGGCTGATCGGTCTTGAGATCGAGCTCCCACCACGGGTTGTTCTCGCCCTCGTTGGTATGGGTCTGGGTGCCGCTGTCGTATTCGGCATCCGTTTTTCCATCGATCGCCCGCTGCGGAACCCCGCCATGGGATGTGCTCGATTGCTTGGCGATACCGTTGCCCGCCACGTTCACCCCACCGGCGAAAACCTGCACCTCGGCCAAGGTCAGCGTGCCTCGACGCGGCAGCTCGATGCGGACATAGCGCGCCTTGCCACCCTTCGCTTTCTCCATCTCGGAAGCCACCGGCCCCGGGAGTTGCGAGAGCAGCGGCAATACCTTGTCGAATGCCGAGCCACGCAAGGCCGGATCCGGCACCAGCGGCAGCGCTTCGAGGAAGTCGGTCAGGGCATCCGCAGACTTCGCGGCATTGCTCCATGAAGCATCGACATTGCCATCCACCACGATCAGCGCGGCCAAGGCACTGCGACGCACCAGCTCCGCATTCGTCGCGGCGGTGAGAGACTGCAAGCCGTCCCGCGCATCCTTCAAGTCGGAGGCGGGCTGCGTGAGCAGCAGTCGGCAGAGATCCGTGGTCGCTGCGCCGTTATTCTTCGCCAAGGGGCCCAATGTCGCCAGCAGCGCCTCCATCGCGCTGCTCTTCCTGAGCTTCGCCAACTCGCCCAAGGCTTCCGCGCGCTGCGCCAGCGAAACATCGGAACGCGTCAGCAACGCCGTCAGCGTGACCGGGGACTTCGGCAGCTTCGCGAGTTCCGCACCGCTCACCGAGCCCATGATGAATTCCACCCCGGCGGGATTGTCCGCCGCCAGCGCCTTGCCCTGCGCGATGGCATCCTTCCACCACGGCGTGAGCTGCCGCATGGTTTCCTTCAGGCAGTAGCTGATGTAGTAGTCCGCCGGATGCTTCAGCGCGGTGAGCGCCGCATCGGCCGCCTCCCATTCGCGGAAATAGCTGGCCACACGGACCGCCTCCAAGCGCACGCGCGGTGCCTCGTCATCGGCCGCCAGCTTCACCAGTTCCAGCGCACCGGGAACACGGTCACGCCAATAGCCGAGCACGCGCACGCCTTGCGCACGGGCCCGCGGCTCCGGCGACTTCAGCACCCGTTTGAGCAGATCGAGATCCACCACGTTGTGCCATTGGTGCACCCACAGCGCTTCGAGCATGTGGTGCTCATAGTCCTTCTCCTTCGGATCCAGCACCTTGATCCAGTCGTTCACCCCGCGGATGACTTCCTTCGCGTCGTGCTTGCCGAGTTCGATCTTTGCCCGCATCCGCACGTCGTTCTCCGGCTCCTTCAGCAGCTCCAGCAGCTTGGCCACCGGTTCGCCGTCGACTTTCTTCGGCACCATCAAGGGACGGCCCTCATAGGTGATGCGATACAGGCGCCCGTGCTGGTGATCCCGGTTCGGATCCCGCAGATGGTGCTGCAAGTGGCCGATCAGCATCTGTGACCAGTCCATGAAATACAGCGATCCATCCGGAGCCACCGTGATGCCGGAAGGACGGAAGTTCGGGTTCTTCGCGATGTCCGTGGTGATCAGGTGATCGAGCGTCTCGCCCTTGATTCCCGAGCCTTCATCCGTGAGCTTGGCGCGGAAGATCCCTTGGATGCTGATGACGTTCGTGTTCAGGAAAAGGCCCTGCCAGTCATCCGGGAAGTGCCGGCTTGTTAGAATGGCCGTGCCGGGACAGGGCCGCGAAGGACGATCCCAGAAGCGCTGCATGCCGGGATGCGCACCACTATCGAGGTGACCGCTCATCGCGGGGCCGAAGTAGTTGTCGTTGCCCGTCGCGTCGGTGATCAGGTCGTTACCCCAGTAATCGAACACACGACCGTGCGGGTTCGCGAAGCCGTAGGGCGCGTGGCGCATGAACTTGCCGGTGTTCGGCTCGTAGCGGTAGATCGCACCGTCGCTGTTGCGGATGGGTCCGTTGAAAGTCTCCACATTGCTGCGGTGGAAGACCCCGTCGCTCAGGTAGACCGCACCGCCCGGCTCTAGGCACATCGAGTTCGTCTCGTGGTGCGAGTCCGCCGCATCCAGTCCATGCAGCACACGCTCCTTCAGGTCCGCTTTGCCATCGCCATCGGTGTCCCTGACATACCACAGATCGGGCGATTGCATCAGCAATACGCCGTCCTTGTAGAACTGGAAGCCGGTCGGACAATTCAGCCCGTCCAGGAAGGTGGTGCACTTCAGCGCCTTGCCCGTCTTCGGATCAAGGTCGAAGACCAATAGCTTGTCGAAGTTCGTCGTGGTCGGCGAGGTCTCCGGATAGTTCGGCCACGCCGCGATCCACAGCCGCCCCTTCGTATCGAAGTTCATCTGCACCGGATTGATCAGATCCGGGAAGCTCTTCTCCGAGGCCACCAGCTCCACCTTGCAATTCGGCGGCAGCTTCAGGTGCTGGATCGCTTCCTCGGGGTCGAGGTAGGGTGTCTCGTCTTTCCGGTTCGGCGGCACCAAGTTCACCTTCGGCAGGTTGTCGTCGCTGACCTTGAGGTCGCCGCCCTTCGCCACCGCCCACACTCGCTTGTCGCGGTTCGCGGTCTTCACATCGCGCTGCGCCAGCTCTTCCCCCAGCGTGCTCGCGTTGGTCACGCCTTCATAGGCGATGCGCGAGCGATCGCCGAAGATGTTGTACTGATCGACGGTGCGGTAGCGGTGGTGCCACTCCTTGTTCTTATCCAGCACCGCGCTGCGGATCTTGCCGAGCAGAGGGTCCTCGAAGGCCGGCGGCTCCTTGCCGAAGATCGCCTTGAACTGCACCGGCGCGAGCTGGCGGTCGCCCTCTTCCGTCAGGTGAATTCCGTTGATCGTGAGCGGCGAGCCGGCTTTCGCAAAGATATCCTTGGAAGGCGTGTAGAGATCCACGAAGGGCACCCCCTTTGCCTGCGCCACCTCGGCCATCGCCTTGGTGTAGAGCTCCAAATTGGCATTGTTCTCCGAGCCATCGCTGAAGTCAGGGCTCTTCAAGTTCTCCTGCGCGATCGGCGAGAAGAGCACCAGCTTCGGCGCCGCCTGGCCATTGTACTTCGCCGCCTTCTGTGCATCCAGATAACTCCCGAGCGCCGCCTTGAAGCCCTCAAGCCCTTCCGGACCGCGGAAGGACTCGTTGAAACCCCAGTAAGCGAAGACCACGTCCGCACCGAAATCCGTGCCCGCCTTGTAGACCACGTTCGGCTCGCCCGGCTTGGTCGTGTCTCCCTTCTTCATCGAGAGGAACCACTCGGTCGTCGGCACATCGGCGGAGCGCGGCTTCACATTCACCTCGTCCGCGGCGAAGCCCAGGTTCCGCACCGTGAGGTCCAGATCCGGGTAGGCGCGGTGGATGAAAGTCTCCAGCCAAGCGTGATGCTGCTGCCGGTCGGCCAAGCCGCTGCCGACGATGGCGATGTGATCGCCTTTCTGAAGCTGCACGAGCGGCTCCGCCGCCACCGCGTGAAACGCGCAGGCGATGAGGGCCGCGCTGGTGCAGCGGGTTTGCCATCGGTGGGAAGTCATAGTCTTCTTTAAACAGGTTCTACGGGACAAAATGAGGCTTGGGATCGGGCTCCCAGAACTTCACCGGGGCGCGCTACGCCCGCTCCATCTGCGTTTCTTTCGGATTTTGTGGGATTGCGTGCAAGTTCGGACCTAGGGGGTCGCATGAATTTTTCACTGAAGGTTTCCTTCTGCCGGGTGGTATTCTCGCCGCGCACCCGCAATCTCTCATGATCCGCCTCGCCCTTGTGCTTTCACTGGTTACCACGCTCCACGCGAACGTAGGGATCGATATCGAGGCCTTCGGCAAGAGCCTGGGCGGCTGGTCCGCCAAGGGCAAAACCGCCTGCGATTACGAGCTCTCCGGCTCCAGCTACCGCACCTACAAGCCGGAGATCACTCCGACCCCGGATGGCGGCGTCTTCGCCTCGATCCGCATCGACCACCAGCGCGGCTGGCTTGCCAGCGACGATCACGCGGTGCTGGAAATCACGATCGGCAAGGACGGCTCGATCGTTTCCGCCCAATCGAATCTGGCCCTGCAGGGTAAAACGATCTCCAGCGACGTGATCCGCACCGGCGGCACCGTGGCCAGCGGCACCCCGGTCGTGGGTGGTGCCGTGAAAGTCGGCGCCGATCTGACCGCCGATCTTTCCTCCAAGTTGCTCCGCGAGAAGGTGGTGGAGCCTGGACGGGTAAATTTCCCCGCCGCCGTCCGCCACAATTATAACCTGCTCTTCCAATCCATCCGCAATGACAGCCCGGCCCCGCCGGCGACCGCGGTGATCGAGCCCCAAGGTCCACCCAAGCCGGGTCCGACCGCTTCCGCCCTTGAAATGAAGGGCGTGGGACAAGCCCAGGACATCAAAAAGTAAGAGTCCTGCCGGAAATGAAAACGGACGGGTGTCTCCACCCGTCCGTCGTGATCCGGAGCTGTCAGGGCTTGATTCGATAGAAACGCCTCGGCACCGCATTCGCGTCGATCACCAAGGGACTTCCGCCATTCACCGTGGTCCATGGCGGCTGCAGGTTATCCGAATACTCCAGCTTGCCTACCGGCCAAGCCAGAGACAGCAGGTTGGCCCGCGATCCCGAAACAGTGACCGAGTCGATCTCCCAGCCTTGGGGCGAGAGATTCCCCGAAGTGTTGTTGTCGGAGGACGAGACAAAGCGCAGTTGCACCCGATCTCCTGCGGACAGGTTACCCAAGCTGCATACGCTGGTGATGAAACCCGGATGGCCCGGGGAATTCTCCACGAAGGCCTGTTGGCCTTGGATCGTGGTGCCCGAGTTCGGGAGAATCGTACCGTTGTATCCGTTCTGACTGAAGGAAGCCAAGTCCACCCTTGTGAAGGCGCCGCCGTTCACGCTGACATCCACCACTCCACCGTCAAAGAGCCCTTGCTCGTAACTGTAGCGGTGAGAGAAGCTCAGGGTGACCGGTCCCGACGGTCCGACGATGTACACCGGGCTGGACAGATTCGAAGTGTTGTCGGTCCCGAAGCCCGAAGCCTGACCGTTGCTGCGCCACGAACCGGTCGTGTAGATCCAGTCCGTCTCCGGCGAAACCGCAGCACCGATCGCGAAGCCGCCACCGCTGCTGTTGAAGTCTTCGGTGCCGCCGCTGGTGGTCGCGAGGGTCGATAGCGTGGTGTTGAACACCACTCCCGCCTTTACCAG
The DNA here is from genome assembly GCF_025950095.1 of Luteolibacter rhizosphaerae. NCBI lineage: Bacteria > Pseudomonadati > Verrucomicrobiota > Verrucomicrobiia > Verrucomicrobiales > Verrucomicrobiaceae > Neoluteolibacter > Neoluteolibacter rhizosphaerae. The sequence continues at coordinate 323,607 of NZ_JAPDDR010000007.1, forward strand.
CACCAGCGAGGCATTCGAGACCTTGGTCAGTGTGTAACCGGCGGGAACGCCGGACACGCTCGGCAGCGCGCCGATCACATCACCGCTGCATCTGCACACTTCGTAGAAGGGTGCTGTCGCCCCACCTCCCAGAACGCTGAAGGCGATCTGCGCCCCCGCTTGCACGGTCAGGTTGCCGTTAACCCGCAGTTGGTCGGACGTCGCTCCGTCGATCTCGCAGTAGTAGGTCCCCGCAAGGGTCGTCGCTCCGGCCGTGAAGGTTCCGGCGGAAGCACCCGGACGGAAGCTGGTGCCGGAAGCCAAAGTCAGCGCCCCGGCATGCGAGCCCGTTGCTTCCAATGTCCCCTCGGAGATATTCAGGGTTCCCAGGTAGCTATGATCGATCCCTCCTGCCAGCCGCAGCGTGCCTGCTCCGGTCTTCAGGATCGAACTCGCGGCGGAGTCGGCATTGGCCGCGTCGGAGTTCTCCAACTCGGTGGTGACAATGAGGTCCGCTGCCACGCCGGTAACCACATCCGGGACATGGAAGGTGTGGACCGCCGGGCCAGCCGGGCTAGCACTCACCGCGAGCATGGCGATACCCGAGTTCCCTTGGGTGGCTCCAACACCGTTACCGATGGTCGAAGCGGTCGAACCGCCGACGGTGACATTGCCATTCAGTTGGAAGCTCTCCCCATTGTAGGAGCTGCCTCCGCCCGAGTAGCTCAGGGTCACCTGCCCACCGTTCAGGGTGAGGTTCCGGATATGAGCGTGACTTTGTCCGCCCGGTCCCGTCCCGGCGCTTTCACCGGAGACGATCCCCAGCGTGGCCGAGTTCAAGGTCACATCCGGTGAGTTCACCGGTCCTGCAGGGATCGCATTGACGCCCTGGACTTCCATCGTGGCTCCCGCGTTTACGGTGACGGCCGCGCTCGCCGCGAGACGGTTGTTGTTCTGGTTCCCGTCAAAGACCACGGTGCCGGCATTGATCGTCACCGTCTTGCCCGCGGAGTTCGCGCCGCGGATGCCCACGGTTCCGTTGCGCGAGAAGACTTGGCTGACTGGCGATCCCGTGATGCCGCCTTCCAGCCCGAGATTCCCGCTTCCGGTAACGGAAAGGGTCGATCCAACAGCCATCACCGTGGGGCTCTGGTAATTCACCCCGGCCGCCTGGTTGAGCTGCAGCTGCCCGCCGAGCACGTTGACGGTCGTGATGGGAGCGATGTCGCCAGAGGTGCCATTCCCCACCCGCAGCGTTCCCTCGTTGATCACCACGCTGCCGGTCACCAGGCCGAAGTTTCCGATCTCCACGGTGCCACTCCCGCTCTTGGAGAAGATCGCATCCTGGGCGCCGCCGATCAGCCAATCGGCACCGGTGATCGTGTAGTTGGTGTCGTTGTCGAAGCTCACGCCGGCAGGCGTGACGTCCGCCATCACCTCCACGGTTTTGAGCGCGGCGCTGTCGTCGAAGAACACCGCATATTCATCCGTGTAGACCGATGCCGTTCCGCCGGTGTAGGTCTTCCAGTTCTGCGAGATCCCGGAATCCCAATCGCCCGGATTGGTCGGATCGCTACCGGTCCATCGCAGGGTCGGAATGACGGTGACATCCGTGATCTCGCTGCTCTTTGTTCCGACGGCGTTGGTCACAACCACCGAGTAGGAGAACGGAGCGGAGGACGGCGTGTTGATCACTGCCGGATTCACCGTGTAGGTGGTGGCGGTCGCGCCGGGAATGTCCACGCCATTGAGCTTCCACTGATAGGTGAAAGGCGGAGAACCCGTGGCATCGACAGCCAAGGTGTAGGAGCCTCCTTCCATGATGGAACCGGACGGCGTCACTGTGGGAAAGTCGTTCACCAGCCCCGGGCCGGTATTGCTCAACGCTGCAGCGTAGAGTTGCTGCACACGGCCGGGCGTGACCGCGTGGCCGAAGATCGCGACCTCGTCGATCTCCCCGCGGAAGAAGTCGCCGGTTGTATTGAAGATCCCGCCCCCACCGACGTTGAAGTTGAATGCCGAGCTCCCGTAGTCGGCCACAACCTGATCGCGGTTGCCCACTTGGGTGCCGTTTACGAACAGGCGGTTGGAGGTCCCGTCGCCGGTCAGGCAGATGAAGATCCACTGGTCATCCACCATGCCGTGCGGCTGTACGATGTTGCCGTTGGTGGCATTGATCCAAGCCTCCACATTCACGTCATTTCCGGCATCGCCGAACTCGAGCAGGTCGTTCTGCCCGAAGTAGCCGCCGCGCGTGGTATGAGTCGCACCGCGTTTGATCCAGCCCATGACGGTGAATGCCGCACGTCCGTTCAAGAGTGCTTGCTTGCTCGTCATGAAGCCATCGGCATTCGGAAGGCTCAGGCAGGGGTTATTCGCCCCCAAGCCTCCGAAGCCCGACGCGGGCGAAGGGCCGCTGGTGGCATTGTGGGCTTGCGAGCTGTAAGCACCATCCGCCCCGCTGCCCAAGGTCCCCAGGTTATCCGCCGCCGGACGGGCCGCTTCATCCAAACGCCAGTAACCGACCGGAGCATCGGCAATCACATGCGCTGAATACCCTGCCGGATTGCTGCTACGCTGCGCCACGCGCGCCTGAATGCGCGCTTGGGAAAGCAGCGAGGGGAAGAAAGCCACCTCGTCCACCGAGCCGTCGAAGGTCCGGTTCGGAGCCGCGGTCGCACCGATCACGAAGGGGGCGTTGTCATTCGCCTCGTAGCCGTTGGTGACTGCACCTGTGACGGCTTGGACGCCGTTCACATAGAGCGTCATCGTGCCATTGATGCCGCCGGTGTAGGTCATGGCCAGATGTTGCCACTGCCCGGGCGTTACAGTTCCCCCGGTGAGGAAGGTGACATTGTTGGCCGCGGCCTTGTTTCCCATCCGGATTTCCCAGGTGGCGGAGTTTTGATAGATCAGGAACCCCGCACGCCCGGTGGTGAAGCTCATCGAGTTCACCGGCGAAAGGAGGGTCGAGGTATTGCGGCTGGGCAGCACCCAACATTCCACCGTGAAGGCATTGGTCCCGGTATGGGAGGGATTCAGTGCCGCATTGTTAGGGATGGTGATCGATCCGGTGTGATCGATTGCGGTGGGACTCGCGTTGTCGACGAAGGCGACGGCGGTGTTTCCTGCCACCGCGCCGGGAACCCCGCGCGTATTGAGCAGCTGGTAGGTTCCGTTTCCGGCGGCCCCCAAGCTTCCCGAGTTAATCGCGAGATCGATAGCCGCGACGCCATCGCTAAAACGATAGTAGGCGAGGGGGTTTTCACTCAGGATCTCCGATTGGTAATCCGCGCGGACGACCGGTATCAGAAGCGGCGATAGGAGGGAGGCAAGAAGCATCGGAGAGATGCTTCGCCACCCGGAGGAGGCGGGAGTTCGAGGTTTCATCGGGTTTTTTTTGGCACTTGGTTTGCCCGCCCCCCGACGCTTTCACTTATGGCACTTAACCATCGTGAATATGGATTTGAATGGCAGCCGAGGGCACGCAACCAATCGCTCGCATATTGGATATCATTTTTTATTTCAAGATCTGAGTTTATGTGCCTGTCAGACAAATCGTCAGCGAATCGCCTGTTTGCGGGAAATCCCTTGGCAGCACCCTCCCCATTTGAGGTGCGCTAGCGGGACGCAAGTTGCTTCCGAATATCGGCCACGAGAACTTGGAGCTCGCCGGTGAGCGCGGGGCTGTTTTCACCGGGATCGAAACGTAGCCGATGGTGAAGGGCCAAGGCCTGTGAAAGGACTTCGGGTTGGCGAAGGCGGGTAGCCAAGGGCATCAGCCAAGGCCCCAGCGGTTTCCCGGCCGGGCGCTCGCCCAAGATCTTGCGGGCGGGCTTCTCCAGCGAGGCCAAGGCGGTTTGCGGTGCCTTGGAGGGAGCGTGCTTCTTCCGCTCGTCTTCAAGGACTTTCCGGGAACGCCAGAGACTGCGGCCCACAAACGCGAGGCCAATGCCGATCGGGGCGATCAGGATAATCGTGATGATCAGCATGTGGCCCGGTTTGTCGCGCCAGATGAGGAGGTCCTCCTTCAAGAGCTGAGCCCAGTCCTGAAACCCTTGGAAGGCCCCTTTCCGCGGGGTCTCAAGGCCGGTCCAGTCCGCCGGGGTCAGGTCGACATCGAGCCAGCGCCGGTTCTCCTCGTCCCAAGCCCGGCACCAAGCGTGTGCATGGACACCGCGGATGATCATCTCACCGCTCTTGGGATTGCGCTCGGCGACCGCAAACCCCGAAACATAACGGGTGGGCACCCCGGCCTCGCGGAGCAAGAGAGCCGCCGCGGTGGCGAAGAATTCGCAGTGTCCCGCTTTGGTTTCTTCCAAGAATACACCGAGATAGGTGGCGCGCCTGGTTTCACCGATATACCCGCTCACCTTCTTATCGCGCTCCATCCATTTGTGCAGCGAGCCGGGGATCGAGTTATAGCGGGTGTAGCGGAAGTTATTATAAAAGTAATGAGCCAGCTTGGTTATCTTATCCTCCACGCTGCCTTCGTAGAGGTTGAGCTCGCCGGCGATCTGGCGGATCACCCGCAATTCCCGCTCCGGGACTTCGGTGTCGGGCTTGATCTCCAAGGGTCCGGTCTGCCTCCGGATCACCGACACCCAGGGAGGTTTCTCGGTGGCGAAGGACTCGTGCCACAGAACCCGGGCGTCGCAGACCGGCTGGGAAGGCTCAACCCGGAAGGTGCCGAAGGAATTGCGCTCAAATTCGGCTGCGAGGAATTCCTGGAGGCTCGCCGTATCCGCAGGCAGGGGCAGTAGACCGAATTGCCCCGCGGTTTCGATCTCACCGCGGAGACGGAAGCGCGGCAGGTCCGGGGAAATAGCGGCTTCCGGCGAGATGAGATCGGGCGGGCAGAGATGATAGCCGGCCAGGTCATCGCCGGGCTTGAGCGGGTCATCTTGGAAGTTCGGCGATTGGAAATCCGCGGTCTCGTTCCCGGCGTCCTTCGGAAGAACCGCCCGCCATGTCGGTGAATCCCAGCGATTGTAGGACGCCACCCGCAGCAAGCGCGGCAGCGGGCCTTTTTCCGGGAGGATCCGCCACAGGATCTCCTGCGACTGCTTGATCTCCCCGAGATTCCCGAAGGAGGTCGTCCGCTCGCCCACACTGCTCCCCGAGCCCGGGCTGGAGCGGCCGATGGTGAGGTAGTGATAAAGTGCGGTGAGCCCTTTCTGCCCCCCGATCCCTGCAGCGGCCGCCGCCAGAAGCGCGAAGGAAGTCGCCATCGTGGCACCTTGCCAGCCTCTGCCCACATGAGCGATGATCGCCCACGCCACAAGGATCACCAGACCCGGGTAGAACCAAAGGGTATCCGCATTCTGCCCCAGCGCGGAGGCCAGCAGCGTGGCGCAGAGGTAGACCTTATCGAAGCCGAAGCGCACGTCGCGGTACGGCAGGCCGAATTTCTCCGAATGCTCGCGCCGCCGCCGGACCATCATCGAAAAGGTGCCGAGCGAGAGCGAGGCGGAGGTGCCGTAGATCTGCACGAAGAGAAGCGGCAACAGCACCACCGGCAGCCAGGTGAAGACCCGCGACATGGTCGTGATCCGCGGGCCCGGCTGCATCATCACCAGCACCATCGCGATGACGAGGAACAGCACCGAAAGCCGCCATGCAATCAGCGAAGCCCGCTCGCCGAAATCCCAGCGCAGCCGTGACCATGCCGCCGCTTGAACCAGGAAAGCGCAGGCAATCCCCGGCCACCAACGGTCCGTGATCGCGCCCCAGAAAAGCAGGGCGGCGGTGATCAGGAGCGTGGGCAGGCGGTTCATCGGAACTTGTGGACTCTAGCTTCCAAATGCCAGGAAGTGCAAACCGGAGATCAAAGCTGGCGAGGAAGCTTCATCAATTCATTGGCGAGATCCCCCGTGCGGACAAAGTGACAGCGCGGAATCGCCCCCGGCTTGTCACGGCAGAGGATCACGGCGGAGGTTTCGATACCGGCGCGGTTCAGACGCTGGAGCAGGCGGGCGCGGTTGGGCGACCAGCCGGAAAAAACACAGAGGCATCCGGCGAGGTCGTCCGCATGACGCTGCACCAGCTTGGCCAGCGAATCGAAGTCTTCGCGCGGGGAACTCTCCACCCCGGCAAGCACCTCCAGCAAGGTCTCCGCCCGCGCGATCCCCTGCCCCGCCGTCACCACCCGCTCATGCCCGGCGATGAACATCAGGTCGATCAGCGATTCGCGCGCATCCACCGCCACCACGAAGGACGCGGCCACCGAGACCGCTTCCTCAAAGAGCGTATCATCCCCGACCGCCGGGAAGGTATCGAGGATCAGCCCGTGACGCGGAAAAAAGGTGTCCTCCAGTTCCTTCACCACCGGCTTCCCCGTGCGGGCCCAGGTCGCCCAATGGATCAGACGCAGCGGATCGCCCGGCTGATAGTCGCGCAAGCCGGTGAACTCGCCGGTGGCTCCGGCATGGCGGGCGGTCGCCTCGCCGCCCGGCTGGAAGCGCGCACTCCCCGGAAGCTCGAAGCGCGGCAGCGGATAGCGCTTGGGCAGCACTGCCAGACTCGACGCCGGCGCTGGCACCTTGCGGCAACGCTGGAAGAGCCCGAGCGGGTCGGGCAGGAGAATCCGCAAATCGTTCAGACGGATCAGCCCGCGTCGTCGCGGAGTCATCGACACCGGCACCTTCAGCACGGCATTCGCCTTCACCCGGTCGACCGTCTCGCTCCTCCCGCCTTCAAAGAGCCGCCGCATCTCGCAGAGCCAGTTCCAGCGGTAGTAGGCCAGCCAGCGGTCGTAGAGATTGCGCTTCTCCTCCCCGGGCTCGCGGCTGTGAAGGAAGAGTTCCTCGCTCGGACGGGGATCGGAGGGCGTTTCACTGAGCTCGATCCGCCTCAGATCCTTGCCCCGCAAATTGCGCAGGGTGACGTGATAGGTGAAGGGCTGGCCCGCGGTGGCGTGGGCGGGCATCTCACGATGCGCCTCTACCTTCGCCCGCCGGAACAGCACCGCGATCAAGGAAACCAGCGACAGACCGCAGGCGAGCGAGAAGGTCTGGAACACCGGCGGCTCCGCACTGCCCGCGGCCGCCCCGGTGGCGACGACGATCACGATCAGCAGGCCGATCCCCGCCGGTCGGATCCGGCGGCGGAGGAAGTAGTTCAAGGCCGTGCCGCGGGAGTAGAACCAGTACTGGTGCCCGCGGAAATATTGGCTGAGCCAACTGGGCTGCGGGGCGGATGGTGGCGGCTCGGCGGGCATTCGTGGTCCGTCGGAAAGCTCGGATGCGAAGCGCCTTTCGCCAAGGGGAAAGGTGAGCCAAACCAGCCCTCGCTCAATCCGGCGCGCCCTGCTCGAAACGCTTGAGGAAACGCCGCACGTAGCCGGATGAATTCTCGTCGGCGATCGCTCGCTTGCGCAGACCCTCGATCGCTCCGGGCGGTAGCCCGTCCACGATCTGCAATCGCTCGAGGACATTCACGAGATTGAGTAACGAATAGTCATCGATCTCTCGCGTCAGCTCCTTCGCCAGCGCGGCCTTCGCCTGCTCCTGCTTGCCGGTCACCCACAGGATCTCCGCCGCCAGGACACGGTTCGCCGAATGCTCGTCCTCCAGACGGCTCTCCGCCTTCCCGGCCACCTTGGCGATGCGCAAGCCCAGCAAACTCCAATAACGCTCTACCGGATCCTTCGAACCCAAGCCGGCGTTGAAGCGCTCCAAGTCCTTCCCCTCCCCGGCACGGAAGGCCAGATCCACGTTCTTGCCGTAGTCGAAGGATTCGGCCCGGACATAGGGCACGATCCCCTGCTCTCGCCCCAGCGCCGCAAACATCGGCTCGGGTACGATGCCGGTATCGCGCACGGCGATCATCGTCTGCTTCAGCGCTTCCCTCATCCCGGTCAAACGCGCCGCGTGATCCGGATCAGCCGCCAGATTCTTCACCTCCCAAGGATCCGCTTCGGTGTCGAAGAGTTCCTCGACCGGCTGCGGCGACTCCCAGAGACGCGCATGCTCCGGCTTCAAGGAACCCTTCCGGTAAGCCTCCCGCCATGCCTGCCACGCGGGTTGCCCGAAGGAGTAATTGCTATAGGGCGCCGCGGGCTGCTGCGGCATGAAACGGCGGATGTACTTCCACCTCCCCTCCGTCCAGCCACGGCGCATGCCGTACAGTTCATCGAAGCGATCCGCGAAGAGGAAGACACCGGCACCTTTCTCCAGTGCTTTCCGGTGTTCACCGAGGAAAGCCCGCCCCTGCATCTGCGGTGCCTTCTCAAGGCCCGCAAGCGAAAGCAGCGTCGGCGCGAAGTCCACGAAGGACACCGGTTCCGACACCGGCTCGGCCTCCTTGAAAGGACTGAGCTTCCGCCATTTCCCGGGAACTCTAACCAACAATGGAACGCGCACGCCGCTATCCTCCAGATAGCGCTTCCCGCGAGGAATCGCGCCACCATGGTCGGAGAAGTAGAACACGATGGTGTCCTCCGCGAGACCTGCATTCTCCAACTCATCCAGAATCTCGCCGACACGGTCATCGAGCTGTGTCACGCGCTCATGATAGCGCGCGATATCCGACCGCACCTCGGGAAGGTCCGGCAGATAGGGCGGCACGAAGACCTCGGCGGGTTTCAACCTCGTCACCGGCTCCTTCTTCTGCCGGAAGAGCGAGCTCTCATGGGTCATCCCCAGATTGAAGATCGCGAAGAAGGGCTGACCTTCCTTGCGATTGCGGTAGTGCGCCTTGTTAGAACTCTCGTCCCAGATCGCCGCGTCCTTGCCCTTGAAGTTGTAGTCCGTCTTCGCCGCGTTCGTGCAGTAGTAGCCCTGCCCGCGCAAGTAGAAGACGTAGGGCCTGAACTCCGCGGGAATGGGATGGCGGCTGCGCATGTGCTGCGTCCCCTGGCTCGGCGCGTAGATGCCATTGAGCAGCGTGGATCTCGCCACCGCGCACACCGCGGCATTCGAATACGCATGCGTGAAGCGACTACCCTCCGATGCAAGCCTATCCAACCGTGGCGTCCTCGCCTCGCCATTTCCATAGCAGCCAAGCCAGAACGCCGAAGTGTCCTCGCTGACGATCCAGAGGATGTTCGGTCGTTCCGCCGCGGGCGATGTACCGAGACAGCAGGCGGAAAGGAGAAGCAGGCTCAGGAGCTTGGAGAGCATGAGCAAGCATAGAGCCGCACCAGCCAGCGGATGACAAGCGCCGGACCTAGCAGAGCCACGGAAATAAAAAAGGGGCGCGAGATGCGCCCCCTCCTTGAGAGGCTATCGCCGCCTGAGGATCAGGCGTGATACTCTTGGATCGACTTCACCGTGAGTTCCTTCTCCTTCAGCGAGCGGATGGCTTTCACGGAGGCCACGGCGGCGGCCAGGTTGGTGCAGTGGCTGACCTTGTTCGCGACCGCGCCGGAGCGGATCTTCACCTCGTCCTCGCGGGCGGCGTGGCCGCTCGGAGTGTTGATGATGAAGCTGATCTCCCGGTTCTTCATCATGTCGATGACGTGCGGGCGGCGGCCTTCGTTCAGCTTGTAGAGGCGGTGGCAGGGAATGTTCTCCGCCTGGAGGCGGTCACAGGTGCCGCCGGTGGCGTAAACCTGGAAGCCGAGGTCCACCAGCTCGCGGGCGATGCCCATGGCCTCCGGCTTGTCGCGGTCGGAGACGGAGAGAAAGACATTCCCGGAGGTCGGCAGCGGGTTGAAGGCGCTGGTCTGGCTCTTCGCGTAGGCCATGCCCCAATCCGGATCGATGCCCATGACCTCGCCGGTGGAGCGCATTTCCGGACCGAGAACGATGTCGATGCCAGGGAAGCGGTTCCATGGGAAGACGGCTTCCTTCACCGAGAAGTGCGGCGGGATGACAGTCTCGGTGAAGCCGAGCTCCGGCAGGGTCTTGCCGACCATGATCTGCGCGGCGTACTTCGCGAGCGGCACGCCCGTCGCCTTCGAGACGAAGGGCACGGTGCGGGAAGCACGCGGGTTCACCTCGATGACGTAAAGCTGTTCGTCCTTCACGGCGAACTGGATGTTCATCAGGCCCTTCACCTGCAGCTCGCGGGCGAGTTCCTTCGCGGCGCGGGTGATTTCGCCCTTGATCGGCTCCGAGAGCGAGTAGGCGGGGATGACGCAGGCCGAGTCACCGGAGTGAATGCCGGCCTGTTCGATGTGCTGCATGATGGCACCGACGACAGCCATGGAGCCATCCGAGATGCAATCCACGTCCACTTCGGTGGCGCCTTCCAGGAAGCGGTCGACGAGCACCGGGCGGTCCGGAGACACGTCCACGGCCTCGCGCATGTAGCGGCGCAGCTCGGGCTCCTCGTAAACGATCATCATGGCGCGACCGCCAAGGACGAAGGAGGGACGCACCAGCACCGGATAGCCGATACGGTTCGCGATGGCGGCGGCCTCGTCTTCCGAGACGGCGGTGCCGGCCTCGGCTTGCTTCAGGCCGATCTTGTCCAGCAGCGCGGAGAAGTGCTTGCGGTCTTCGGCCAGCTCGATGCTTTCCGGGGAGGTGCCGATGATCGGCACACCGTGGCGCTTGAGATCCGCGGCGAGATTCAGCGGGGTCTGGCCGCCGAACTGCACGATCACGCCATCCGGCTTCTCCTGGTCGCAGATGTTGAGAACGTCTTCCAAGGTCAGCGGCTCGAAGAAGAGCTTGTCCGAGGTGTCGTAGTCGGTCGAAACCGTCTCCGGGTTCGAGTTCACCATGATGGTCTCGTAGCCGAGCTCCTTCAGGGCAAAGGCGGCGTGGACGCAGCAGTAGTCGAACTCGATGCCCTGGCCGATGCGGTTCGGGCCACCGCCGAGGATGATGATCTTCTTCTTGTCCGACTCGCGGGCTTCATTCTCGTCCCCGTAGGTGGAGTAGAAGTAAGGCGTGTAGGCCTCGAACTCCGCAGCGCAGGTATCGACGAGGCGGTAGGTCGGGACGATGCCGCGGGCCTTCCGCTCGGCGCGGATGGTGTCCTCGGTCGGCACATCCACGACAGCGCCCTCGGGCTCGGCGCGTGGCGGTGCGCCAGCGGGTTGATCCTTTTCGCCGTGGATGGAGGCGTCATGGATGGCGGGCGCATGCGCGCGGGCCATCGCGATCTGGCGGTCGGAAAAGCCGAGGCGCTTCGCGTCCTTGAGATCCAGCGTCGCGAGGTTCCTGCCCTCATCGGCGATCTCCTTGAGGTGATGGAGGAACCAGGGATCGATGGCGGTCGCCTCGAAAACCTCATCGATGGTCCAGCCGGTCACGAAGGCGGTCTGGAGCCAGAAGATGCGCTCGGCATTCGGCACGGCGAGCTTGCGCTCGATCTCATCGCGCGAGGCACCGTGCATGTCCTTCTTGTCGAAGCCGAAGCCCCAGCGCCCGGTCTCCAGCGAGCGGAGCGCCTTCTGCATCGATTCCTTGAAGGTGCGGCCGATCGACATGGCCTCGCCCACCGACTTCATCGAAGTGGTGAGGACCTGATTGGCCGTCGGGAACTTCTCGAAAGTGAAGCGCGGGACCTTCGTCACCACGTAGTCGATGGTCGGCTCGAAGGAGGCCGGAGTCTCGCGGGTGATGTCGTTCGGCAGCTCACCCAGCGTGTAGCCCACGGCAAGCTTCGCGGCGATCTTGGCGATCGGGAAGCCGGTGGCCTTTGAGGCCAGCGCCGAGGAACGCGACACGCGCGGATTCATCTCGATGACGATCATGCGGCCGGAGACAGGATCGATGGCAAACTGGATGTTCGAGCCACCCGTTTCCACGCCGATCTCACGGATCACGGCGAAGGAAGCATCGCGCATGATCTGGTACTCGCGGTCGGTGAGGGTCTGGATCGGGGCGACGGTGATCGAGTCACCGGTGTGCACGCCCATCGGGTCGATGTTCTCGATCGAACAGATGACCACGCAGTTGTCGGCGCGGTCGCGCATGACCTCCATCTCGTATTCCTTCCAGCCGAGGAGCGACTCTTCGATGAGCACCTCCGAAACCGGGGAAAGGTCGAGGCCGCGGAAGACGATCTCCTCGAACTCTTCGCGGTTGTAGGCGATGCCACCACCTTGGCCGCCGAGGGTGAAGGCGGGGCGGATGATCAGCGGGAAATTCTTACCCGTGTAGGCAGCGATCTGCTCGGCCACCACGCGGCCTTCTTCCATCGTGTGGGCGGTGCCGGATTGCGGCACATCCAGGCCGATCTTCAGCATCGCGTCCTTGAAGCGCTGGCGGTCCTCGCCCTTGTCGATGGCGTCGGCATTCGCGCCGATCATCTTCACCTTGTACTTGTCCAGGGTGCCGGCCTTGAAGAGCGACATCGAGGTATTCAGCGCCGTCTGGCCGCCGAGGGTCGGCAGCAGGGCATCCGGCTTCTCCCGGGCGATGATCTTTTCGACGACTTCCGGCGTGATCGGCTCGATGTAGGTCCGGTGGGCGAACTCCGGATCGGTCATGATCGTGGCCGGATTCGAGTTCACCAGCACGACCTCGTAGCCTTCCTCGCGCAGCGCCTTGCAGGCTTGGACCCCGGAATAGTCGAACTCGCAACCTTGGCCGATGACGATGGGACCGGAACCGATGACGAGAATCTTTTGAATCGAGGTATCTTTAGGCATGGCGGGACGGAGGCTGGCTGGCGGGCGGGCGGAGGCTAAATTTCGGGGTGTTTCGCAGGGTCCGCCGGGGATGTAAAGGGTTGGATTGACGTGATTTCGCCAGCACGCCCCAAGCCCCGGAATTCGGGGCATTTCCCGAAGTCTCCCAACGCCTGCTGCCACCATGCAGCTTGCCCGCCTGCCGGGAAATGGGCCTCAGGTCCCCTTTTTCTCCATCCCGGGCGGCATCCAATCCTTTTTCATCGGCTGAATCGCGGGCTCGGCAGGGGTCGGCGTCCCCTCGGGGCTGTCGGCGCCACCTGCAGGCGCACTCGCCGGCGCATGCTTGGCGAATTTCTCCCGGACCTGCCCGGCATCGATGTAGCCGACGAATTGGTCGACCCGCTTGCCATCGCGGTAGAAACGGACATCGGGAATACCCCCAACTCCTTCTTTTTGAGCGAGCGACTTGGCGTGATCCACGTTGATTTTGGCAACAAGGGTCCGGCCTGAATACTCCCCGGCGACCTCCTTGAGCACGGGGCTCAGCATCTTGCAGGGGCCGCACCAGTCGGCGTGGTAGTCCACGATGACTAGTTTCCCCGGGGTCTTGATGATCTCATCGAATTGGCCCTCGGTGATGTCCCGCACATCGGCAGCCCCCGGCGAAACGGCGGAGGCGGCGGTCTGGGGTTTGATCTGCTTGGCCTTCGACACGAGGTCTTTGGCCTGATCGCACGAGGCCAAGGCAAGCAGGGGCAGTAGCAGCAAGGGGGTGCGCATGCCGGAGGATACCACGCGGATTTCGAATTTACAGCAGCTTTAATCACTTGGCCCGCTCATCCCCCGCGAGGCCGGTTGCCATCAGGCGCAAGCGGTGCTAGGCATGGCGGCATGTATCGCGCCCTGATCCCCGTGCTGCTAGCGGGCAGCCTCTTCGCAGAAGACGAGAAGAAGACCGTCGCCATCTATGATCTGGAGGGAGTGCTCTCGGAGTCGGGGCGTCCCGAGGCCTCGCTCTTCGGCAGCCTGGGGATGGAATCAAACCGGCCCCTGACCCTCTTCGACCTGACCCGCAGCCTGGAGAAAGCCGCCGCTGACCCGAACGTGTCCGCCGTGGTGCTCGATGCGGATGATGCCGGGCTGGGGCTCGCGCAGATCGAGGAGATCCACCGCCGGCTCGGCGCGATCCGCAAGGCGGGCAAGGATGTCTGGCTCTACAGCGACTCGCTCAGCAATGCCACCGCCCTGCTCGGCTCGGCTGCGAATCACTTCACGCTGATGCCCGAGGGCGACGTGTCCTTCAGCGGCCTTTACGCGGAGTCGATGTATTACAAGGGCCTGCTCGACAAGGCGGGCATCGTGGCGGACGTAATCCACATCGGCGACTTCAAGAGTTTCGGCGAGGAATACTACCGCACCGGCCCGAGCGACTTCGCGAAGCAGCAGCAGGAGGAACTCATCGGCGGGATTTTCGACCAGATCGTCGGCAAGGTGGCGGAAGGCCGCAAGGTGCCGGTAGAGAAGGTAAAGGAATTGGTCGACCTCGGCACCTTCAGCCCCCAGCAGGCGAAGGAGGCCGGGCTGGTGGATGACTTGAAGCACCGCACCGACTTCTCCGCCGCCGTGCGCGAGGCCTACAAGGACGCGGACTTCGATCACGAATACTCCCTGCCGGACCTCGATGGGCCGGAAATCACCGGAATGTTCGACGTCTTCAAGCTGATGTTCCAGGCCGACAAGTCGAAGGCCGGGAAGAGCGATTACGTCGCGGTGGTCTCGCTCGATAGCGACATCTCCAATGAGACGATCGCGCCGGTCCGCGCGGAGATCCTCAAGCTGATCAAGGATGAGAACGCGAAGGCGCTCGTCTTCCGCGTCGATTCCCCCGGCGGCTCCGCCCTTGCCAGCGAGGTGCTCTGGGAGGCCACCGACGAGTGGAAGGCCACCAAACGTCCCTTCATCGTCTCCATGGGCGGGGTCGCTGCCAGCGGTGGCTATTACGTCTCCGCCGGTGCCGACCGCATCTTCGCGGAGGAAGGCACGATCACCGGATCGATCGGCGTGGTCGGCATGAAGCTGGTCCTCGGCGGTGCCATGGAAAAGGTCGGCATCACCACCCATGCCACCCAGCGCGGTGCTCGTGCCGGGGCCATGTCGATGAGCAAGCCTTACAACGAGGAAGAGACCAAGATGGTCCGCGACTCGATGCTCGGCGTTTACGGGACTTTCAAGAAGCGGATCGAGGGTGGCCGTGGGCCGCGCCTGAAGGGCGATCTGGAAGGCATGGCCGGCGGCCGGGTCTACACCGGCAAGCGCGCGTTTGAACTGGGCCTCGTCGATGAACTCGGCGGCCTCGGCGAAGCCATCGCCTACGCTGCCGAGAAAGCGGGCGTGGATGCGAACTCCGCGAAGCTCTCGCCCGAACCGAAGAGCGCCCTCGAAGGCCTCTTCGCCAAGCCCGAGAAACCCTCCGACGATGAGATCGTCCGCATGGGCGTCCGCACCTCGCCGGTGCAGGAAGCCGTGATGGCCAGCCTCGGTGAAGCCAAGCTCTCCACCCTGCCCAAGCCTGTGCGCGAAGCGGTGAAGAACGTCCTGGATCGCATCGACTCCTGCTCCGATTCTGCCATCCAGCTCATCGGCCCCGAGATCTCGATCCCGATGAAGTAAGCCCGCCATTCAGTCTGGGCCGCGGCACCGCCTGGCCAGCCTACTCTTCGCACCCCTTCCCTCACGGAAGGGGTGCTTTTTTATCCTCAATCCCCAAGGAGGGGGTGCGTCTCGCGCCCCTTCCATCTGTGCAATCCGTCCCGAACGGCGCCACCTATCTCCCGAACCGCCACCATTTCTTCCGGGGGATGTCGATGAGCGAGGAAGGACGGAAAGGGTTAAGGACTTCGGAAACCCCGTGGCGGTCGAAGCCCGTGAACAAGGCTTCTCCTCCCACCTTGAGCTTCAGCTCCATCTCGTCTGCGTGCAGGGGAATGACTGAATGAAAAAGGATGGTCCTGTCCGGCGCTTCAAGCCGGTGAAAGCCCGGCGGAACCGTCACCCCGGGCAGCAGGATGGCACCACACAGCTTGGTGTTGTTCGCGAAGGGTGCGGGCGGATTCCCGTTCGGGACCGTGTGCATCGGCCCGAGCCAAGTGTCATACTCATGCGGGAATCGCGCCAGGATCTTCAGCATCCGGACCGGCCAGTAGTAGGCCTCATCCTTCCACGCTTCCTCCCCCATCGGCCAATCCGGCGGCAGGGAGATCATCAGCTCGGCGAAGCGGTAGGGCTCGCAGCCTTCCGGCACGACCATCGCCCGGTCGCTCATCCCGGAGGTCACCAGCGTGTAACAATTGCGCTGGGGAGTCGGCTCCACCATGTGCACGTCGATGTGCACGAGGTCCGAAATCAGCTCGTGATACACCGTCTTGATCGGCCCGAGGTGAGTCTCGATGTGATCCGAGATGCGGTCGATGTTCTCCGAATCGCCCGTGGCGAACTCGAAGTCCTTCTTGCGCTCGCCGTAACGGTAGATCGGTTGGCCGGATTCGGATTCTTCCATGCTTTCCTATCTTCTCCGCTTCCCGCGCGGCGTCCAGCTTGAGCGCACGCTTCACCGGCTTTTCACCGGACGGATCCGCCATGCATTCAGCCTTGCCCGCCGTCTCCTCCCGCTCCATCCCTGCGCATGCGTTTCTCCGCGGTGCTCTTTGATTTCGATGGCGTGCTGGTCGATACCGAATGGGCGATCTACGAGGCGTGGCACCGCACCTTCCAAGGCAACGGCCACCCGCTCCCGCTGGAGACCTACACGCAATGCATCGGTTCGGACTTCGATACCTGGTCGCCCAAAACCCACCTCGAACAACTCACCGGCCGTAGCTTCGATTGGCACCAGCTCGATGAAGCCCGCCAGATCGAGATCCGCCGCGATCTCGAACAAGCCGGCCCCATGCCCGGCGTGGTGGCTCTCCTCGAAAAACTGAAAGCCGCCGGCACCCCTCTCGCCGTCGTCTCCAGTTCCTCCCACTTCTGGGTCGATGGCTGGCTGGAGAAACTACGGCTCATGCCGTACTTCGATACCGTGGTCTGTCGCGGTGATGCCCCGCGTATCAAGCCCGCCCCCGACCTCTGGCTGGAGGCCATCCGCCGCCTCGGCCTTCCCGCCGGCGAATGCCTCGCCATCGAGGATTCGCTCAACGGCGTGAAGTCCGCCAAGGCCGCCGGGTTGAACGTCTGGGCCGTGCCGAACCGGACCACCGCCTGCCTCGATTTCTCGCTGGCAGATTCGGTGATCCCTTCGCTGGAAGCCGTCACGCTCTGAGCGCTCACAGCTCAGCCCCGTCCAGCTTCTTGAAGTCGATCGACGGTTTCTTCCCTGCCGTGGACTCGCGCGTGAACTTGCTCCCGAGCTTCACGCTCTCTGCGAAGAAGCCGCCGTTTCGCATGAAGAACTCCTTCCCCTTCGATCCCCCCGCGAAATCGAGGCGGTAGCCGCGCTGCGCGATGTCATCCCCGGTGAAGCGGGCCTCGGTGATCTCCTGCCACTTGCCCGTCACGTCGCAGGCCCACTGGTTCCCGTAGAGCGCGCCGCGGCTCACATAGCCTTGGCGATCCGCGAAGTTTTCGAGGAAGGAATGTGCGCCTGTTAGATGCTTGTCGGTCTTCGGCCGCTTGAAGCTCGCGATGAGTTTCCACTCCCGCTTGTCCGGCAGGTAGAACCACGCGCTGTAGTCGGTCGAGCCCTTGCCATCCGGCTTCACCCGGTTCAGGAAGCGATAAGTCTCTCCCGTTTTCCAAGGATAGTTCCAGTAGCTCTGGCCGCCCGAGCCCTCGCCACCGAACTCTCCGCCATGCACGCCATCACCCTTCTTCAGAAGGGTGATGCGCTGGTCCTCCGGAATCTCCTGCGGATTATCCGTCGAGAAGGGACTCCACACCGAGAACAACACCCGGCGCTCGGTGGGTGAGTTCACCTGGAACCCGAAGTAACCTTCGCCGAAGCCGTTCGACATGAAGTAGGAGCCGATCGGATCCTGCCCCTCCGGCACCGTCACCTCGTTGTAAAACCATTCCGTGGGCTCGCCGTGGGGCAGCGGATATCCAAGGTGCACCGATGGCCCGCGCCGCCCCCAGTAAAAGCGGTTCCCCTCGTTGTCCTTCACGTAGTTCAGCACCGCCTCATCCGGAGCCTCGACCGTGATCGCTTCCAGATCCCCGAAAACCTCCCCGCTCTTCTTGAGCCCTTGAAGGTCGATCCGCACATAGCCCGCCTCCTTCACCGGAAAGCTCCCGATCTCCAGCGACCCGGCTTCCCCACCCTTCAACTCCAGCTCCCGGGATTTCCCATCGATCGAAACCCGGATCCGCGACTCCCCTTCGGCTAGCTTCGCCTTCAGACCGAGCTTCAGCTCCGCCGCCCGGTCCACCCGGAAATACACCGAGCGCACCGTTTCCGGACTCGTCCAGCGAGGCCTTCCCCGCCCGCCATCCTCACCCTTGGTGACATAAGAATTGCCCCCCAGCGGCACCTCCCAAGTCCGCACGGCCGCTTCACCGCAGAGCGGGGACAAACCCAGCACACCTGCAAACCACAAGCCCACCCATCCGCGGCAATCTCCAAGCATCAGCATGCCCGGAGAAACGAAACCAATTCGCTCTTTTTTGCATTAAAAATGACCCACTATGCAGATTCACTCTAGTTCCGCTCGCTGGAGTGAATCACCGGGTAGTGATCCGAAACGCTATCCAGCACCTCATCCTGGCTCACATACACGGTCCGGACTGACGCCGCCGTGGCCGGATCGGTCAGGATCAGGTCGATCCGTTGCATGAACTTCGCCTGCTCCACCGGGGTATCCGCATGCGGCTTCATCCGCGTCGGCACGGAGAAATTCGCCGGCAGCGGTGCCGCCGAGTCCACCAGCCCCACATCCATGAAGCCGGCCACCACCCCGGCATCGAACACCCCGTTCAGCAGGTTCGTCGGCTTCGCCCGCTTGATCAGGATTCTCTGCGCATTCGCGTACCGGATGTCACGCGGCGACTTGTCGTTGAAGTCTCCCAGTGAATAGAGCCGCCGCTTCTCGCTCAGGAGCTTCGCCGCCAGCGGTGCCAGGATCTTCATCTCCTGCTCCCGCGTCGCCCGCGTGTGCGGACACAGGTGGATCACCATGAAGTCCGTATCCGCCGTCCGTGCATGCAGGCAGCCATGCCACAGCCCCTCCCGGATCTTTGCCACCACCTCGATCGGCGTCTTTGAAGTCAGTCCCACCGGGAAACCATCCTTCTTCAAAATCGCGCTATACGGATGCCCCCACGCCTTCGCCGCCTCCGCGAGCTTCACCTCGTCGAAGCCGTTCAGCTCCTGCAGCGCCACCACATCCGGCGCCTGCTTCCACAGCCACTCGCTCCCCGCTGCGATCTCCTTCCCGTGGTTGAAGCCATACAGGACATTCCACGAGATCACCTTGAACTCCTTCCCCTCCGCAGAACACAGGAAAAGCCAAGCTAGGATAACGGAAAAGAGAAGGCGGCGCATGGATCGGATCGCCGATCCAAGATCCCTCCAAGGCCCCGCCCGAGCCTCCCGATGTGACGATCCCGTCGCGCCCGTCCGCTCAGTTCCCAATCTCCGGGTGGTGCTTCGCCATGCACACGTCGCACACCCCGTGGCTGAACTTCGCCTCGCTATGCCGCTGGATGTAGGCCTCCAGCTGGTGCCAGCTCCCGTCTTTGTCCCGGATGTTCTTGCAGTAGGAACAGGTCGGCAGAATCCCCCGCAGGCTCTTCACCTCCGCCAGCGCTTGGTGCAGCGACCCGATCAACTTCATGTTCTCCCGCTCCACCTCCTTCCGCCGCTCGATCTCACGCTGCGCGATGCTCAGCTCCAGCCGCACCTTGGTCACCTCCTTCAGGATCGCCAGCACCGGCCGGTTCTCGATCTCCATCCCGTTCTTCCCGTTCTGCCACGCCAGATACCAGTAGAGGAAGGGGAACGCGAAGACCCCGATCACCAGCCGGCTGGTGAAGGTCCCCGCCATGATGTGGAGGTAGTCCGGCGTCCCGGCAAATGCCCCGGTCGCGAAGAGCACCACATCCAACCACAGCACCCCCAGCAGCGTCAGGAAGGACCGCAGCCACAGCCGCACATTGAGCTGCGGCTTGCCCAGAAACTCCCACGCGATCGCCAGGAAGATCAGGTCCGCAAACGCCGCGAAGATCGACGCCGAGTAAATCCTCAGGCTCTGCGGGGGGAAGTAGTTCGTCGTGTCCGGACTCGAAAGCTTGAGCTGCCAGTGCAGCACCATCGTGATCACCGGCACCATGATCGAGACCCCGATGATCGTGGAGATCGCGATCCGCGTCGCCCGCGGCCCGTCGAAGACATAGACGACGAACACGCCTAACAGTAGTGCGGTATAGAATACCGTGGAGCCCACCATGAAGGACACCCCGGGGATCTCCACCTTCACGCCCGCATCCGTCACCCACACCATCACCGCGGTCAGGCTGCCGATCAGCGCGTAGAAGTGCGCCAAGCCCAGCTTGGTCCGGAGCGAGTGCGCCCACAACACGAGGAAGTAGACGGCGATCGCCTCCGTGATCAGAATCAGCAGTTCATTCGTCATTCGCCGGCGCTATCATCCGGCCCTTCCGCACTCGCTCCGATTCCCCCGCGATATGTCCACTCTCGGGACATTCATCCGCAGAAGATGAAACGGGCTAAAGGACCGCGCACCGCGGTAGCAACCCGGCCACCGGAAGACAAGAGGCGAGCACCTAACAGACCGCAAAATCGGTCATATCTCCCGCTTTCGGGTAGCGCCGGGGGAGCCGCCGCTCCCCGCACTCTCACCAATCCTTCGTCTTTCCCGGCTCCGCGTGATGCTCCTTGTTATCGCACTCGCAGGCGAGCGATCCCACCTTCGGAATCGTCTTCGCGAAGGTGTAGCGGCCTCCGGTGCACACCGGCTTCTTCACGTATTCGCGGTGAATCTTCTCCCAAGGAATCGGATCGCCGGGCTTCAGTTTGTGTATGTTCTGATAGCCCCGCACCGCCTGCTGCATGTTGCGGGTATTCATGATGCAGGCCGCCCGGTCCGAACCCTTCTTCCAAGCCCGCGCTCCGATGAAAAGGATACTGGTGCCGGTCAGCACCGGCAGGCTCGAAGCCATGTCCACATCCGCCGCGATCGGCATCTCGGAAGTCGTGGAGATCCCGTCCGCCTCATTGGCCACACACAGCGACCACGGCTTCGCCTCCAGCATCTCCGCAGCCTTGATGATCATCGGCGCGCCTTCCTCGTTGATCTGCTTCGCGGACTTGCTCAGCACCCAGCGGATCGCCGTCGGAATCTGGGGAGAAGCGTAGACCAGCAAATTGCCCTTCGCCGGGAAATGATCGGTCGCCGCGGTATACTCCTTCCACTGGCCCAGCTTCATTGCCGCCGTTTCCACATACTTCAGATACTCCTCGCGGCTGGCCAAGGTCAGCACTCCATCCTCCCCATAGAGAAACACCGCGCGCGGCTGTTGCAGCGGCGGCACGGGCATCTCCCAACCCTGACGCCCGGCGATCGGCTTCGGCTTGCCCATCCCCTGCTCAAGCATCGGCAGCAGCAGCGGGAGCAGATCCTTGCCTCCCGTGATCTGCACGAAGAAATCCACCGGCTGCGGCGAAAGCGGCGTCGCCTGCCAGGACGAGATGTCCACACCCAGCATCAGGTGCAGGTCCGTCATCGACAGCAGCGCCTCCAGGTTCGCCCCGATCGGCAAGGGCTCGCTCAGGAATTTCGAGGCCGCCGCCTGCTGCCCGCAGGCCCCCGCGATCCGCTGGATCAGCCCCGGCAACGTCGTCCCGTCGATCCGCGTCTCCACCACCAGATCCGTCGCCGCCGGGATGAACGAGGGGCTCCGGAACTCGAAAGCTTCCTTCCCCATCAGGTTCGAGAAGCCCTTCCGACCCTCCGGAAAATAGCTGTAGCGCCGAGCCAGCCATGAGTCGCCATCTTTGCGCAGGCTCCGTGCGGAGGCCGCCGCATCCGCAATTCCGATCGAGTCGACGATCTCCTCCGCATTGAGCGGCCCCAAGGCCTTTGCCTCCGGCACTCCGTCTAGGACCGACTTCACCGCATTCACCACCCACTCGCGGGTGCCTTGATGATCCTCGAAATGCAGCACCTTTCCACCCACATCCACCTTGCCCATCAGATGCTGGAAATGCGGCGACCCCTCGCTCACCGCGGCGGGCAGGCTGGCGGATGTCCCGCTCGCCGGAGCACCCGGTGCCGGCGGACGGACCTCCGGCGAGGCATTCGTGGCGGAAGAGGAACGGGCACGATCACAACCCGGGAGCAAAAATCCCATCGGCAGGAGGAGGGCCACGGCGACCGCGGCTGATCTGAATGTCATGAAATCCTGATATTTTTAAAAGACAAGCCAGTCAAGCCATCCCAGTTAGAGAAAAGTTTAGTTATCCGTAACAATTTCGCCCCCATTTTGCAGCAAACTCTAAACTCATTGCGCAGCCCCGCAGAAACTTCCGGTGTTGCCCGCTTGCAGCCCGCTTGGGAAGCTCCCGCCGCCCGATGAAGTTCAAGCTGACCCTAGCCTACGACGGCAGCGCCTATCAGGGCTGGCAATCGCAGCGATCCGGGCGCGGCGTGCAGGATCAGGTCGAGCAAGCTCTGGCCCGGCTCTTCCCGGAGAGCCCGAAACTCACCGGCTCCAGCCGCACGGATGCCGGGGTGCACGCCCTCGGGCTCGTCGCCCACTTCGAGGCTGCGGAGTTGCGCATGCCACTCCATCACCTCTCCCTCGCCATCAACTCCCTGCTCCCGGAGGACATCCGCGTGATGCGCGCCGGCCGGGCGCCCGCGGACTTCCATGCCCGCTTCGGCGCGGTCTCGAAGCAGTACCGCTACCGCATCTGGAATCATCCCGCGATGAATCCCCTCCTCCGCACCCAGGCCTGGCATGTCCCGCGGAAGCTCGATCTCCCCGCCATGCGTCAGGCCGCGGCCCTCTTCACCGGTCGCCACGACTTCAGCGCCTTCACCGCCAACCGGCCGGGCGAACTCGGCGACCCCGTCCGCACCTTGGACCGCTGTGAAGTCCGCAAGCGCGGCAGCGAAATCACCCTCATCTTCGAGGCCAGCGGCTTTCTCTACAAGATGTGCCGCGGCATCGCCGGCACCCTCGTCCAAGTCGGCGAAGGCAAGTTCCCGCCCGGAGCCATCGAAGGGATCTTCAAAACCCGCGACCGCCGCGCCGCAGGCGTGAATGCCCCCGCGCATGGCCTCACCCTGTGGAAGGTGAACTACTAGGGAGCGCCAAGGCTCGGAGGGCGGACAGATTTCCTTGTCCCAACTCCGGAGGGATTCCCAATCCCAAATCATGGCCCTCCACATCCTCACCATCGTCCATGTGATCATCAGCCTGCTGGCCATTGCATCCGGCTTCGTCGTGATGGCCGCCATGGTCCGCGGTGAAGCCCGGCATCCTTGGACCGCCTTCTTCCTCGCCATGACGGTCGCCACCAGCGCCACCGGCTTCCTCTTCCCCATCAAAGGCTTCACCCCCGCACTGGCCTTCGGGGTGATCTCCCTGATCGTCCTCGCGCTGGCCATCCATGCGCTCCGCTCCAAGCAACTGGCAGGAGACTGGAAGAAAACCTATATCATCAGCGCCCTCTTCGCCCAGTATCTGAATGTCTTTGTTCTCGTCGTTCAGATGTTCCAGAAGATCCCTCCGCTCAAAGCCCTTGCCCCCACCCAAAGCGAACCACCCTTCGGCATCGCCCAAGGAATCGTCCTGATCGTCTTCCTGTGGACCGGCTTCCGCGCGCTCAAACGTCCGAAGCCCGATCTGACCCCCGCAAGCTGATCACAGCACGCTCTCTCA
This sequence comes from Luteolibacter rhizosphaerae, assembly GCF_025950095.1. NCBI lineage: Bacteria > Pseudomonadati > Verrucomicrobiota > Verrucomicrobiia > Verrucomicrobiales > Verrucomicrobiaceae > Neoluteolibacter > Neoluteolibacter rhizosphaerae. Next base: position 347,017 of record NZ_JAPDDR010000007.1, read on the forward strand.
CTCCACCGCATCCGCATATTCCGGATGCCGCTGCAGCCATGCCACGGCATACCCGCACACTGGCTGCACCTTGAGTCCCCGCTCCCGCACGATCTGCATCGTGCCTTCCATCAAGCGACCCGCTGTCCCCCGCCCCCGTAGCGCCGGATCCGCCTCCACATGAGGGAGGATGAGAACATCGCCATGCTGGCGATAGTCTGAAAAGGCCACCTTCCCCTCTTCCACCAGCTCGAAGCGCTGGCGGGCCACATTGTCGGTCACCGGATTCATGGCGGCAGCATCACCTCGCAGGTCCGCAGCGCAAGGCGGCTCCTTCAGAGCCTACCCTCTTCCAGATCGTAGACGTCGAACCAGTGATACACGACCCGGCCCTCCGGCACGTTCTCCTCGATGTATTCCTCCAAGTACACCTGCAGCTCGATATCCAAGTCGCTGATCCGCTTGTCGCGTAGCTCGTTGCTCCAGCGGATCACTTCTTCCTTCGACCCGTTCTTCGCGTGCTCGCGGATCCAGCGATCCATCTCCTCGTCATTTCTTCCCTCTGCTACCGCCTTCTTGAAGTCCTTCGGATCGATCCCCGCAAAGTCCAGGAACATGCGGTCCATCGGACAAGCGTAGTGATATTCCCCCTGGGTCTTGGCCAGCTCCGCCCGGCACTTGTCCAAGGCTCGGGCTGCCAGCACGTAGCCTCCGAGCTTCTGGCGCGGACCGCGGGGAAACTCCTTGCCCAGATCAGGTGCCTGGGCCTTCACGTTTTCATGAACCTTTGTCGCACTCATAGCGACGGGGTTTTTCGCAAGCGATATGCCAAGGCGGGCGCGGCTCCTTGATCAAGACACCGCAAGGGTTTCACGCCCGCCCACCCGGCCCGGGCCGGATTCCGCGGCATGTCTTCTGCACCCGCCTGATTGCATCGGGCCATTCGCCGCTGGCCACCCGGCCCCCCGCCCCGCAGACTCACCGCACGTGAGCACCTTCCAAGAACTCGGCATTCCCGCGGACCTGATTCAGGGCCTCGACGAACTCGGCATCGTCACCCCTACCGAGGTGCAGGAGAAAGCCATCCCCTTCCTGCTCTCGAATGGTGGCGACCTCGTCGCCCAGGCCCAGACCGGCACCGGCAAGACCGCCGCCTTCGGCCTGCCCCTGCTCACCAAGATCGATCCCAAACTCAAGGAGATCCAAGGTCTCGTGATCGCCCCCACGCGCGAGCTCGCCAAGCAGATCGGCAAGCAACTCTTCCGCTACACCAAGTATCATGCCTCCAAAATCTTCGTGGAGGTGGTGAGCGGCGGCGACAAGATGGACCGCCAGATCGCCGCTCTCCAGCGGCCCACCCATATCGTCGTCGCCACGCCGGGACGCTTGATCGAATTGCTCCACCAAAAGGCCCTCAGCATCGCCGGGGTAAAGCACCTCGTGCTCGATGAGGCGGATGAGATGCTTAGCATGGGCTTCAAGAAGGAGCTCACCCGCATCATCACCGAAACCAAGCAACGCCGCAGCACCTGGCTCTTCTCCGCCACCTTCCCGGATGCCATCCAGCTCCTCATCAAGGACTGCATGTCAGGCAAGCCTCACACGCTCACGATCGATCGCAGCCATGTGGTCAATCGCGATATCGACCACCGCTTCACCGTCTGCGCACGCGATGAGAAGATGGAGTTCATCGCCGGCTTCCTGCGCCGCCGTGGCGAGGAGCGCGGACTCATCTTCTGCCGCACCAAGGCGGGTGCCATCACTCTCGGCAAGCTGCTCGCAAAGGAAGGCATCCCCGTGGATGTCCTTCAGGGCGACCTCACCCAGCCCGAGCGCGACAAGGTCATGCGCTCCTTCAAGAAAGGCCGCTTCCGCATCCTCGTCGCCACCGATGTCGTCGCGCGCGGCATCGATGTCGACAATCTCGCCTTCGTCATCCATCACCAGCCGCCGGAGCAGCTCGAGTACTACACTCATCGTAGCGGCCGCACCGCCCGCGCAGGCAAGAAGGGCGTCTCCGTCACCCTCATCGAACCGCGCGAACGCGCCAAGATCGAGCGCATCGGCCGCGAACTCGGCGTCCACTTCACCGAGATCTAGGCACTGCCATAGCCGGGACCCTCCCGAACTGCCCGCCATCAAGGGTAAGTAGTCCCGCCTTCAGGGCAATGCCCTTAAGGACTCGTTCTTGAATCGGAGCCCGCATCGAGGCTCCTGCAGATCGACCACGGATTGTACGGATTTAACGGATTACACGGATGAAGCTGTGTTGGGTTCACGAGAAGAGATGCCCGTTTGAAATCCTTCTGATCCTGTCTTTGAATCCGTCCAATCCCTTGAATCCGTATAATCCGTAGTAAACCGGGTCTCCCCAGTCCTTAACGGCATTGGCCTGAAGGCGGACGAAGCCGTTCTCGCGTTCCATCCACACCTATCGCAGCCGCGGGACTCAGTGTCCATCCTCCCTCAAACGCCCCGCGCACCTCCAATCCTCATCCGCCAGCGCTTTCTCCCCCATCGTCTCCAGCAGACGCGCCCGCTGCTCCAGCGCCGCTGGATTCAGCGGTCGCAGCGCCACCACCATATCCAGATCCTCCAGCGCTGCCGGATACTGCTTCATCGCCTGCAGCAAGCTCGCCCTCTTCTCGCGATACCCGGCATTCCGCGGCTGCTTCACCACCACCACATCGAAGTCCGCCAGCGCTTCGGCATGCTTCTTCAGATTCCACAGCGCCAGCGCCCGATAGTAGTAGGCGTCCACCATGTCGGGCCGCTCCGCGATCGCCTGCGAAAGGTCCTCCACCGCCGCCTCATGGAAAGCCATTTCATATCGCACCCTACCCCGCGCGAAGCGCGCATCGGTGAAGCGGTTGATCAGGCCCAGTGCGTCCGTGAACTTGTCCGTCGCCTCCTCGCCCTCCCCTCGGGCGAAGGCTTCCAAGCCCTCCTTGTAGGCGGTATTCGCCTTCGACCACTCCGCGATCTTCTCCGCTTTCTTCGGATCGATCGTCCAGTTCTTGGGCGCTTCCGGCGTCTTCGTCTGAGCCTGCAAGACCGCGCCCGTCGCCAGCAAGCAGTAGACAAAGCACGCCTTCATACAGCCGCACGAAATTGAAGCCGTCGAGCTCAGGCGCTATCCTGCGACCAGGTGTCTTCAGTCGTCGTTCCACCTTCTCCTTCGGTCGTCCAACGGATCTCCCTGTAGTAGAACGAAACCTCTTCCAGATCTCCGGCACGATCCGCCGAAAGGTCCCGCGTGTTCGGCTTCCAACCGCGGACGCTGGTGACGAACGCGTCCACCAGTTGAATCGTGTAGTAGTGGGTCATCGCTCCCGTCTTGGGATCCTTGCGATAGAACTTGAGGATCACATCGTCGATCTTCCGGTTCTTCGCGAGTGCCTCGTAAAGATGAGGAGTCGCACGGTCGATCGGCTTCACCAAGGTCAGCGGCTTGTGCTGGCGCCGACCGGTTGCCAAACCGGAGGCCGGATCTCGCGGGGTAACGATCTCGTGCTGATAGGCCAGCCCTTCGATCGAGCCGTCCGCCAGCTCGCCCGCGATGTTTCCATTGGGTCCGCTGATGGTGACGTGGATCGGCTCGGCAGCAAAGATGGACGCCGACACCAGCAAGCAGGTGCCGATCAGGAGAGAGAAGAGGCGCTTCATGAAGGAAGGGATAACAGGTTGGTGTGGGAGTCAGGGAGCGGGAGCAATCTCGGCTTTCAGAAAGTAGAAACACTTGCCGCCGCTCAGCGGGAAATCTTGGGACATCATCGCAGAGCTGCTACCTGCGCGAAGATTCAGGATCGCGGGCTCGGGCGTGAGCGAAAGCGTCGGCAGTCTCCAGATCGAGTAGCTGCGGCCCGGCCTGCCCATCCATGTTAGCCGCACGCTCCCGGGCGTGGGCTTGCTGATGTTCACCTTCAGCAGGGAACTGCCATTGCGTGGATTCGTGTCCGCCTCGTACTCCTGGAAGTTGGTGAACCCGTCGAAGTCCGCATCGCGATCCCCATCGGCAAGCAAGGGATTCAATCCATATTGCAGCTCCCACACATCCGGCATGCTGTCGTTGTCGTCGTCCGGATCGGCATGGTTGCCGATCCCGTCGCCATCGCTATCGACACTCTCCGCCGGATCCCCGGGGAAGGCGTCCACCTCATCCGGCACCCCGTCTTGATCGTAGTCCGGCGGTCCGCCTGGTGTCACTCCCAGCGGATCGGCCGTGTTCTCGAAGGGATTCATCGCGTTGCTCGCACCGGCAAACCGCGCCGGGGACATTTCATCCCCCGCTGGCCAAGCATAGTCTGCGGGCGCTGTGCCCAAGGCCCTCGCGAGCGGCACGCCCGCCGCATTCATACCTCCCGTGAGTTCCACCTCCCAGCGCACCCGACCCGGCGGCACGAAATAACGGTCCAGCGGCGGAGACGCCAAGGCCAGCACCGGATCCGAAACCGGGTTCAATCCCACCACCACACCACCGCTTACCTGCTTCGCATACCCGTTCACGATGAAGCGCTCACCGGCATGCAGCGGTGAGACGCAGCTCAGGAGAAGCAGGAACAATGAAGAGCGGGGTGGCAGCTTCATGACGGGAGAGAGCCATCCCGTTATCTGTAAGACGCCGCGGAATCAAGGCGATTGAAGCATCCGGGCATGATGCACGGTATCACCTGTTAGTTTCTAACCAATCGCGCGTCGCGCCACATACACCGTGCTGGCCGATTCATTCTCCCGGAGCGGATTGTAGAAGCTCACGATGTGCGACTCGCAGGTTTCGAAAACCGCCCGCAGCGATTCCATGAAGCCCTCGTCCGGCGCGTCGTCCGACCACAACGCGAAGATCCCGCCCGGGTGAAGCTTCTCCGCCAGACGACTCAAGCCCTCCGTGGAATAGAAGAACCGGTTGCTCTCGCTCAGGAGATTCGATGGGGAATGATCGATATCCAATAGCACGGCATGATAGCGGCGATCCCGCGCATCGGGATCGAAGGAGGCCTCCCCCTGCTTGGCCACCGCGAGCCCGAAGAAATCCCCGTGCACGAATCGGCAGCGCTCATCCGCGGTCAGTCCCGCACCGAGCGGCACCAGACCTTGCTCATGCCACTCGATCACCGGCAGCAGATAGTCCACCACGATAAGCGACGCCACGCTCTCATGTTCCAGCGCCGCTCGCGCCGTATATCCCAGCCCCAAGCCGCCCACCACCACGTCAAGTCGCGCGCCCGCACCGGGGAATGCCTCTTCGGTCGAAGCCAGCCCCAGCCGTGACAACGCCTGCTCCACCTCCGTGAACAGGCTCGTCATCAGATAAGCATCGCCCAGGATGATCTCGTGGACCTCGAGGTTATCGAGCGAAAGGATCGTCCGCTTGCGCAGGATCAGATCACCGATGTCGGTCTTCCGGTAGTCGAGCTCTTCAAAGCGGGGTGTCGCAGGCACGCGGTAACTTAGTCGGCGCAAGCGTCCACCGGCAGAACCAAATCGGGCGGCAGCCTCTTTTCTTGAAACTCCCGCGCAGCGCCTCAGATCGCTGCTACCTAGACACCCCCGGTCTCCAGCCACTCCAAGCGGCGCTTCAGCCTCTCGCGCCGCTCCTCGCTGAGATCCGGGTAGAGGATCGGATACCACGCGGTCATCACCACGGCGCGGGCGATCATCGCATGCTTCATCGCCTCCTCATCGAGGCTGCCGCCTGCGTCCCGATAGGCGGCGAGCACCGCATCGGCGCTTTCATGGTCCTCCTCCAGCACCCGCGCATTCCAGATCACCGAGGCCAGATCCCACTCGACCGGCCCGCTGAAGGTATCCTCCCAGTCCGTCCATAGCAGACCGATCGTCGTGTTCATCAGGTTCCCCATGTGCGCATCGCCATGCAGCGGCTGATGCGGGAAATGCTCCAGCGCTGCCGAAGACGAACGCAGCCGTTCCCGCAGCAGGGCAACCGTATCACTCGGAAACAGCTTCCGCTGCTCCACCGAATCCAAGACACCGGAAGTCTCGTTCAAGAGTTCCAGATGCGTGAGCTTCCCGGGGAAACTCCGCAGCACCTCGTGGCAGCTGAACATCGCCCTGCCTGCCTCTGCCGCATCCGGCTCCGCTTCCACCCGCTGCACATACTGCCAGAAATTGATCGGATATCCCGAGTGCTCGTGCGGACCCGGCGGCATCTCCGCATGCATCGGGATCACCGGCGCGCCTTTCGCCGCCAGGTGTTGCGCCACCGCATTCTCCCGCGCGAACCACTCCATCCCCTGCCGCGGCCCGTCCAGATCCTGCACCACCCGCGCCACCAGACTTTCTGTTAGACGCAGCACCAGCGTGCTCCCGTTCTGCAAAACCTCGCAGCGGTCCGGCACGATCCCATGCGCCATCGCGGTCTCAATGGCGGCGCGCGTTGCTGCATCAACATCCGTCCTCACCCCGCGAACCGATGCCATTCCCGCCCCTGAATCAACCCCATAAGAAGAACGGGCCCCATCAGCCCCAGCCAATCACTCCCATCCTATTCATCCAATCCATCCCGGTCCCAATCTTCTTCATCTGCGTGCATCCTGTTAATCTGCGGTTGAACGGCTGCTTAACGAACTCACCGCAAATCCGACAAAGAACCGGAGCAAGACGACGGCACCTTGCCGTCGCCGCATCCACATCATCCGGTCACAGCGCCACGCACACCGCCTTCGTCTCGGTGTAGAGCTCCAGCGCCTCGCGTCCCATCTCACGGCCCCAGCCCGATTGCTTGTAGCCGCCGAAGGGCATGGAAGCATCGAAGATGTTGTGGCAGTTCACCCACACCGTGCCGGCTCGCAGCAACGCCGCCGTCCGGTGCGCTTTGCTGATGTCCCGCGTCCACACGCTGGCCGCCAAACCATAGGTGCTGTTGTTCGCCTGCTGCACCACCTTCTCCACGTCGTCGAAGGGCTCCGCCACCACCACCGGCCCGAAGATCTCCTCCTTCACGATCCGCATCTCAGAATTCGCGTTCGTGAACACGGTCGGCGCCACGAAGTAGCCGCGATCTCCCACACGCTTGCCACCGGCCATCGCCTTTGCCCCTTCCTTCTGTCCGGACTCCAGGTAGCCGGTGACCCGATTCAGCTGCTCTTCCGATACCAGCGGACCCATCTCGGTGTCCGGATCCACTCCGGCACCCAGCTTGATCTTGCTCGCGCGCTCGGCCACCCCCTCCACCACGCGGTCGTAGATGTCCTTGTGCACATACAACCGCGAGCCCGCACAGCAGCACTGCCCGTGGTTGAAGAAGATCGCGTTCGCCGCACCTTGGATCGCCGCATCCACGTCGGTCACATCCTTGAACACGATCGTCGGCGATTTCCCGCCCAGCTCCAGCGTGACCTTCTTCAGGTTCCCCGCCGCCGCCTTCACGATGATCTTCCCGACCTCGGTCGAACCCGTGAACGCGATCTTGTCCACACCCTCATGCGCCGCCAAAGCTGCACCCGCTGTTTCCCCGTAGCCGGTCACCACGTTCAACACGCCTTCCGGCAAACCTGCTTCCAGCGCCAGCTCCGCCAGGCGGATCGCCGAGAGCGGCGTCTGCTCCGCCGGCTTGAGCACGATCGTGTTTCCCGTCGCCAATGCTGGCCCCAGCTTCCATGCCGCCATCAGCAGCGGGAAATTCCACGGGATCACCTGCCCCACCACGCCGATCGGCTCGCGCAGCGTGTAGGCATGGAACTGCGCTCCCGCCGCATACGGCACGCTGATCGGAATTGTCTGCCCCTCCACTTTCGTTGCCCACCCCGCCATGTAGTGGAAGAGGTCCGCGGCCAGCGGCACATCCGCCGCCCTCGCCACCGCCAGTGGCTTCCCGTTGTCCAGCGACTCCAGTTCCGCCAGCTCCTCCAAGTTCTCCAGGATCAGATCACCCAGCTTCCAGATGATTCTGCCGCGCTCCGATGTCGTCATCTTCCGCCACGGCCCCTGATCAAATGCCCGGCGCGCTGCCGCCACCGCCAGGTTGATGTCCTCCGCTTCCCCCTCCGCCGCCTTGGCCAGCACATCCCCCGTCGCGGGATCGTAAGTTTCGAAGTTCTTGCCGTTCGCGGCCTTCAGCCAATCGCCGCCGATCAGCAGCTTCTTCGGCTTCGCGATGAAATCACGGGTCTTCTTCGACACCCGGCTGACCGGCGCGTCCTTGAGTTTGTGTGACATGGTCTTGGTAGGTTGGTGTTCGTCATCATGCGGGTGGAAAACGGGAGGATCCCCATCACACACGCCCTACCGCCGATCCCGCCAAACTCCACCGGAATCTGCGCCTAATTCCACCCCGCCCGGCTTCAAACACCCTCTGCCAACCGCCTCAAACTTTTGCGCCGTTCTGCGCCTCTTCGCGGCAAACGATTCACCATCCTCCCGTTCAAAAAAGCTCCCCCTGCGCCGGAGCGGCGGCCGGCGGCGGCTTCAGCGCCGGAACCGCCCGCACCTTCCCCGCCTCATCCAGCGTCCCCAGCAGGGCAAACCTCGTATCGCGGAAATACGCCAGCTGCTCCGGTGTCGCCTCCACCGTCACCATCTTCGCCAGCCGGTAGGTGTGGCCCGCCTTCGAAACCGTCGGCGGCTCCACTACCCAGATCAAATGCACCCCTTCCGGCGCATCACCCCAGATGAATTCCTTCGTATCCTCCGCCTCGATCGCGATCGCCGACACTTCCTGCGCCGACTCCCCGATCTCGTGCTCCGGCTTCTTCAGCCACCAGCCCAGCTTTTCATTCTGCGCACAGCCGCCCCAGATCACGATCGTCTCGCTGCCGTCCACCAGCCTCACCGGAAACGGCGTCTTCCCTCCCGGCCCGTAAACGGTCCCGTCCTTGGTGCGAAATCGGTGCGGCATCCGCGAAGCCTAGCGCGCATCGGCGGTCCTTCAAGACACACCCCGCGTCCTCATTTGCCCGCGGGATTCTTCACCGTCAGCTTCCCCGCCAGCTCCTTCAGCGCCGCCTGAGCCACCGCATCTTCCGGCAAGGCTCCTCCCTTGAACGCCGGCAAGAGCTTCGCCCAAATCACATCCAGCTGCGCCTGCATGTTCGCCCCGCCCGCTGTCATCGCCACCACTGCATCCTGATGCGGCAGCACCACGCAGAATTGCCCGCCCGCACCATCTCCCCGATACGCCCCGTGCTGGCACCTCCAGAACTGATACCCGTAGCCTTGCTTCCAATCGCCACCCATCTGCGTGTGCGATCCCGGATCATTCGCCACCTGCTTCTTCGTCGCCTCCGCCACCCAGCTTTCCGCCAGCAGTTGCTTGCCCTCCCACTTCCCCTTCTGCAGATACAGCTGACCCAGCTTCGCCACATCCTCCGTCTTCAGATACAGCCCGTAGCCGCCCAGCGAGTAGCCTTCCTTGCTCTCGTCCCACTTCGCCCCCTCGATCCCCAGCGGCGCGAACAAACGCGGCCCTAGGTAATCCACGACCTTCTCTCCCGTCACCTTCGTCACGATCGCGGACAGCACATAGGTGCCCATCGTGTTGTATTGGAAATGCGTCCCCGGTGCATGCACCACCGGCGCCGCCAGGAATTGCTTCACCGTCGGCCCTTCGCCGCCTGCCGCCTTCGGCTCCGGATCATGGCCGCTGCTCATCGTCAGCAGATCCTTCACCCTCATCGCCTTCAGATTCTCGCTCGGCTCCGCGGGCGCATCCTCCGGGAAGAACTTCAGCACCTTGTCCTCCACGCTCAGCTTCCCCTCCGCCATTGCAAGACCCACCGCCGTCGAGCAGAAGCTTTTGCTCACCGAATTCAGGATGTGCGCCTTCTCCGCCGCCTCCGGCTGCCACCATGCCTCCGCGATCACCTTGCCGTGACGCAGCACCATCACGCTGTGCACCGCCGGCACCCCGTCCAAGCTCTCCACGAATTCCCGCACCGCTCCGCTCGCCACCCCCTGCGACTCCGGCGTGCTCCGCGGCAAGGGCCCCGCCCCCGCCGCTCCCATCGTCAAAGCCAGCATCCCCACCGCCCGAAGCTTTTTCATCATCCCCGCATCCTCTCCTCCCCCGCCCCCCTGTCAAACCGACACCCCGCCAGCCACGGCAGCCCTCACGGCACCGCCACCCGCGGCCCGATCAGCCCCGGCAAGAATCCTCTAACTAGTAACTCGTAAACTCCACCTCGTCCCACCACAGCGTCGGCAACACCGCCCCCGACATCCCGAACAAACTCAGCCCCCAGATTACCTCCGGCGCCCCGCTCGCCACCAGCGGCACCTCGATCACCTGCCAGCCCGTCCCCAGCCCCGGCAGCAACACCGCCGGCGAACTCACCGCGGTCCCCGCACCGTTCCGTCCGTTGATCGTCATCCCCACCCCGCCCGCCGACACCGCACTCCCCGCTCGTACCGCCAGCCGTAGCACTCCCTCATCCGGCCGCTTGAATCCCGGATACAGCGAAAAACTCACCCCGCCGAATCCCGACCCGCCCACGCCCGCGAATCTCACACTCGCCTCCCCCGCGTATTTCACCACCGTATCCCGCTCCGTCACCGTCGCTCCCCCGTAACCTCCCGCCGACCAGAACTCTCCCGGCACGCTCGAGAACCGGTCCACATACACCGGCCGCAGCCGATACTCCGGCACCGGCGCCAGCTCGCTCTCCGGGAATTGCACGAACTGTCCTGCACCCGTCACCCGCTGCCCGTCCGGCAGCGACCCCACTGGCCCGAAGCTCACCAGCTCCCCGAACCGGCTCGTCACCCGCAGCTCCACCGGATACGTCACCGGCGGCATGCTCCCCGTCGGCTGATAGATGAACGCGTTGAAGCTCGCCCGCGGCAGCTCCCACCACGTCGCACTCCCGCTGTTCTTCAGCTCCACCTTAGCCACCCCCGCCCGGTAGTTATAGAAGCGCAGCGCCATGTAGTAGATGTTCGATCCCCCCAGCACCTGGAACTTCACGTTCCCCGTCACCGGCGCCGGCACCAGCCGCACCCCCGCCGTCAATCCTCCCGGCGGCTCCCCACCGCTCAGCACCGCAAAGGGCACCGGCCCCAGGTCATAAAAACTCCGCCCCACCTCCACCGTCCCCGCAGGCGGATCCGGCGACAAATCCGTGATCATCACCGTCGTCCGCCCATACGGACCCGCCAGCTCGTAGCACTCCCCCGCCGCCGCCAAAGGCCCCCGCAGCCCCCGCACGAATTCCCCGTCCAGCCGTCCGTAGACCAGCCCCTCCACCTCCCAAGCCGCCAAATTCCCCGATCGCTCGAGCAGCACCTGCCCCGGCCGCCAACCGACCCCGCTCCCCACCGGTGCCACCCTTCCCTTCACGTGCCAACCGCTGCTCCGCGTCGGCACCACCACGGTCCCCGCCCCACCCACCTGCCGGAACCGATAAGCCGATCCGCCATCCCGGCCCTCCATCCGCACGCTCACCGCGCTCCCCCTACCCGCCACCAGCACCCCCGTCCCCGACCAACTCCCGCCCGCCTGCTGCTGCTCCACCTGCCAGGTTGTCGAAGCCGGCAGAGTCCCACCCAAAACCGCCGTCCTCCCGATCTCCAACTTCTGCCCCAAAATCACACCAATCCCTCCCATCATCACCACCAGCACCCCCCAAACTCCCATCATAAGGTTCCGGGACATAAGACCCGCAGGATAACACACCGGAACAGCCCCCACAAAACCCAACAATCCGTCCTAATCCAACCCTCCCCGGCTCGTTCCTCTCCCTCACCCCATCCCCAGAAAAAACCTCCGCGCCCCTCCGCGACCTCTGCGCCTCCGCGGTCACCTGCTCCCCCCCCACGGCCCCCTCACCCCAGCTCCTCCTCCACGAACCCCTGCAACGCATCCACCAGCTCGTCCATTCCCTCGAAGAGCTCCTCCTCGATCCCCGCCAGATACTCCTCCTCCGTCTCGCTGTAATCATTCCGGTCCTCCGACCGCGTCTCGCACCACTGGCTCGCCTTCAACGGATCCACCATCCCCAGCGCCCCCACCATCTCGAACGACGCGATCACCCGCTGGTGATTCACCCCGCTCTGCCAAAACCCGTGCAGACCCTCCTCGCTCTCCAGCACCGGCACCGTCTCGTAAACGTCCATCACCGCCCGCTCCTCGCGGCTCAACTTCCGCTTCCCCGCCTCGCCCTCCAGGCGATCGACAAGCTCCTCCACCTCTTCCGGCCATTCAATCGGGTCGTGCGAAAACATCGGGCGCGGGCTTAGACCACCCGCCCGACCCTTGCCAAGCGAAACGATGCAACGGCTGCCACGGCTCCGAATACCCGCGGCCGGGCCACCTCACCCCTCCGCCCGTTTCACCTCATAGCGATGCTCCCGCGGCGGGTTGATCTTGAAAATCTCGTCCTCCATCGCCCGCGCCTCCGCCTCCGCCGCCTTCACCCGGTCTTCCATCCCCGGCATCTTCTTCTCCGCCTCCGCCAGACGCTGCTTCTCCGCCTCATCCGCCGGATTCTTCGCCACCTGCGCCTCCAGGAACTTCCACATCTGGAAATTCACCCACTCGTTGCGCAGCGCCTTCACCGGACCCTCGTTCCGCCGCTTGTTCAGCGCCGCCACCTGCGCCGCCTGCTGATACTGCGGAGCCTTCGCCAGAGCATGCAGCGCCAGCCCGGCCTGAAATTCCTCCCCGCTCGCACGCGCCACCTCCACCCCGTCGATCGACAAAACATACGTCCCCGCCGCCAAGCCCGACACCCTCAAGCTCTGCCGGCCGAACTTCTCCCCCAGCTCCGTCAAGCGCACCCCGGCCTCGGCCTCCTCCGGCAACACCCACGGCAAGGCCTCCTCCAAGCACGTGAACGCCAGCCGCTCCGCCGTCCCCTCCACCCCGCGGATCTCCGCCGATACCGCACTCGAGGACCACTCCTCCCCCTGCCGGCTGAACCTCATCTCCGACACCACCCGCGGGAACCCCAGATCCTCGATCATCGCCGCCGCCATCACCACCTGCCCCGGCGCATCCGGGTGCACCGAATCCTTGATCATCGTGAATGCCGGATCCCTCCGCCGCTCGCGCAGCGTCGTCTCGTTCAGCGGCCCCCACATGTCCACGAATCCCAGGCCCCGCTCGCACGCCGTATCCCGCAGCCACGCCCCGTAGTAGGCCAGCGTCGAATTGTAGAAGGTCACCGCCTTCGGCCCCATGAAGCCCCCCGGCGGCTGCATCCGCTTCGCCCGCGCGTCATACATCGTCGGCGTCATCAGGATCGCCGTCGCCCCGCAGCCCTCGATCTTCTCCAGCAGCCGGTTCATCTCCGCGCTGTAGCTCGTGAAAACGTCGTCCAGATACTCCGCATATTTCCCGTCGTTCATCCCCAGCAGCACCGTCACATACTTCGGCTTGTAGGCCGCCACATCCCGGTCGAAGCGCAGCAGCGCATCCCAGGCCCGCGAACCGCCCACCCCCGCATTGTGCAGCCGCAGCCTCATCTTCGGGAACCGTGTATACAGGTAGTCCTCCACATACTGCGTGTACAAGCACTGATGCGTAATGCTGTCCCCCAGGAACACGATCGCATCCCCATCGCTCAGATCCAGTTTCGCCAACGGAGCCCGCGGCACATAAGCCACCTCCTCCGCCCCCGCGGAAATCCCGGCCAGCGAGAGGCCAAAAGCAAACGTCCAAGCTTTCAAGGAATGCATCATCGAACTCCCCTCAACGCTCCCACACCCCCGAACCTTGCGCCAATGCCACACCCCGAACGTCCGCCCTCCCACCCCTTCCCAACTTCCGTGTATTCTGTGGTTCTCCCCTCCTCATCCCATCCATCCCGTTCCAAATCCTTCCCCATTCGCGTCCATTCGCGCCCATTCGCGGTTAAAACCAAAACCCCAACCAAGATTCGTCCCATTCGCCAGATTCGTGGTGCCTACCTCTCCCCCTCCAAAACCCCCGCGATCTCTCCGCGACCCCTGCGTCTCCGCGTTTCGTTCCACACCATCCACAATCAAAACCTCTTCATCTCATCCATCCCATCCATCCCGGTCCAAATCCTCATCCCCTAAAAAATCCCCCCACCCCCGTCACGCCACCCGCCCACCCGCGATGTAGGGAGTGTCACACCCGCACTCCCCATGAAATCACCCGCCTCCCTCCCCCTCCTCCTCGCCGCCCTCCTCCCCACCCTCGCCCCCGCTGGTGAACTCGCCGGCCTCGCCCGCGTCTTCAGCTGGCCCGATGGCACCAACAACTTCTCCACCTACACCAAATCCTCCGCCGGCTCCGCCGCCCAATCCGCCGCTGGCGAAGGCTGGAAGTCCTACGGCAATGCCAGCCCCGGATCTCTCGCCGCCGGCGGCAGCGCCACCAGCCCGAACAACGGCCGCTTCCAGAACGGCCACGTCGGCGGCTCCGCCTACTGGTTTGAGCAGGTCACCATCTCCTCCCCCACCGTCCCCCCCGGCACCGTCGGCCGCGCCGAGTTCACCCTCTACTTCGATGGCCACCTCAGCACCGGCTCCCTCCCCCCGCACGGCCGCGAATACAATGCCTCCATCGCCTACCGCTGGAGCGCCCATGTCGATGGCGCCGACAACCTCCCCGATCCCGATACCGGCGAATCCTACCAGGAAAGGATCACCGTCTTCCCCGGCGCCTACATGGAGACCACCGGCGGCAACTTCCGCGGCCAACCCCGCCACCACTCCCTCCTCTTCCGCTTCGGCCAACCCTTCGATTTCACCCTCGCCCTCCACACCTCCGGCTACGTCCCCTTCGATACCAATGCCAAGATCCGCATGGATCTCCGCTGCAATGGCTGGAATGGCTTCCGGAACCTCCACATCCCCTTCGATGTCCATGCCCCCGGCGGCACCCCCGTCACGGATGCCACCATCAGCTCCCAGACCGGCTTCAATTACGCCCAACCCAGCACCGCCACCTACACCCGCTGGGCCCAGCTCTACCAGGTCGATACCGCCTCCCCCGCCATCGACTCGAATGGCAATGGCCTCAGCAACCTCATGGAATACGCCCTCGGCCGCGATCCCCTCGGCACCGACTCCTCCGCCCCCATCCGCCCCACGGTGACGGAGGTGGCCGGCCAGAGCTACCCCTCCTTCTCCTTCACCCGCCCCCGCCTCGGCGGCAAGCCCGGCGACATCACCTACCTCCCCCAACAGAGCAGCACCCTCGCCAATTGGAGCGGCAACGGCATGGTCACCACCGTCGAACCGAACGCCGACCAAACCGAAACCGTCACCGTCCGCTCCAGCACTCCGGTAGGACAGGCGTCTAGCTTTCTCCGGCTTGAGGTCGAGCAACCCTCAAACTGAAGCTATCGATTCCTGAGACAAATCCGTACCGTCCAGAATCGTTGATTAAGCCAATGCAAAAACCTTTTCTAAATCGGTTTCAGATCGACTCCTCTGTGTTTCAAATGATGGTCTGATTGACGTGGGAGCTGAATCAGCACCAGCGAATAGCCCCCGCATCAAATAGCATCTATCAGAAGGTTTGGAGTAGCTCTTATAATTGTATATATAAGCTTGGGCGTAAACAACTTGGAATACTGGAAAATTACAGAAGGCCCATGCAATCCCAAGCGTCGATATCTTCGTGTTCATAGGAACGACCACCAAATTACCAACACCATTGATCATCTCGGCGAAGCGAGTTACCATGCGAGCAACTGTTGCAGGATCATTGCAAGGAAATTCAAAGTCTCGAATTCGATCGTTAGGCATAGTTCTTACGCTGTCCCTGATCAGCTTGTGAAAATGTCTGTTCACCAAGTGCATCTCTTCCGACTCCGAATTGGCGCTGGTCCCTTTTCCGAGCAACAGAAAATGCGGCTCCAAGCAGTCCACTACGCCGCATGCACGCTCCGCTTCAAAGCCTACAAGCAATAGAAGCGCTGTGGGTAGTTCTGGAGAAATGCGCCCCGAATAACCCAAAACTGAGCGAATATCGAAGACCCCTCTACTAAGCCATTTATGTTCCGCTCTCTCTCCCACGGAATACTCCTCGACCCTGCAATAGATCCAAACAATTTCCTCTAGATTCACACCTGCTGTCTCAAGGCACTTCACCAGTATTAACAGATGCTCATGAGTGAAAGTTGAGAAGTCGACGACCAACTTCGATCCAACCACTTCTGCCTCCTCAATAACATCATAAAATCTATCGGCAGTTTCCAAAGGTGAACCAACTGAGGTTTTCTGCACAGATGCGCAGCCTCCCATCGCCTCCAAGATCTTCGCTGAATTTGCATCACCACCGTCGACATCCGAATTAAAGAACACCGATACCTGAGTCCAGGGGTGGTCTGCCAAAGCGATTGGCAGCTTGGTACTTCGTTCTTCGAAGCTCGCGCAACAAAAGAAGAGCGTTCGGTCAGGATCAAGCTCCCCCAGCAATTCGTGGTGGCCTAAATCTTTCATTTCAAAAGAGTTCAAGTTGCTCAACGGAACCATCACCACCGAGTTTATCTAGATCGAATTTCCTAAGAAATCCGTCAGGATCGGTGAGAGCTGGCTCAAGCTTCCTAGCACTCAAGAAGAGATACCCTGCAAAACCGGTCGGATCAAGCGTCCAATGAGGGGCCAATCTTCGCGTGAGGACGTAGAGCTTTGTTCTACCACCGGTTCGACTCCCCTTTTTGCCAATGGAGCTCTCGTGGAGAAACCCTAACGAAACGGCCCTTTTGAGGGCGGTGCGCAAGTTCGCCGAAGGCTCATCACTAAACGCGATGGAGTATACTCTGCGTTCACTCCGATCAGACAGGAGGATCAACCTAAATAGGCCCCCCAAAGCATCTATTAGGTTGCAAACCTTCTGCGCGTCTACCTCCGGCAAAGAATGTCCGTCTTCATCATCCATCTCTCTGCCGAAAAAGCGGAAGCGGAGTTCATCGGCCTCCTCCCGAACGACCTCATCTTGGACGCTTGGTGGAATCGAAAAAATATTCTCTCCCTCTTGCGCTAAAACACGATCATACATCTTTGATGCGCAGTCCAAAAAATGGCGAGTAATACCAGACGAGACGTGTACCAACTGCTCGAATCCCGCGTATGAGTATTTTGAACTAGATTTTCGGGACCCAGCTAGATCTCTGATAAAGTCAGGTCTGGAGTATCGGCTAGCGTCATCGGAAGGTCTAGCCCCCCTTCCTTTTCCCTCACGGTTGAGCTCTCGCAATTCTTCGGCTCTTCGCTCGATCTCTGATTCTTGTTCTAAATCTGGCGGAAAGAAACGTCCTGGGTCAGTTTCAAGCCCCGCTTTATGAAGCCTTCGTTCGATTATACCTACTATTCTCGAAAAATACCTTCCCTTGAATTTCGTAGTGTATAATTCGGCCGTCCTCGTCTCAGTATAATCGTGGGGAGTTTCTATTCGATCCCCCGTAACAGTATAATATGTCTTGTAGTTTGGCTGACTCGATATTTTAATGGATACAAAGTTGGTCGTTCGAGATGCAACCCATCCATTAAGAACCTGTGTCTGAGTATGCGATAAGTTATGAGCATCGTCTAGCAGCAGAAAAACTGGTATTCCCCCCTCACGCAGAAGCTCAGAGATTAGCGATATAGTAGGAAGCAAATGCTCGAGATAACTAATTAATTTACCCGTATAAGGTAGAGGACCACAAAATGCGATCGATTGGAGATAGGAAACCGCCTCATCGAACAAAGCTATCCACCTTTCACGCAGAGCGTCCAGATGCCTTGAAATACTTTCTACGGGATCAAGACTTACTCCACCAACCAAACTTAGACATTTACTCAAATTCTGAATGATATTAGCCTCCGAAACGATACTTTCGGACAGGGATCCGGAAACTTGCTCGAAAAATCGCCGGGCGACATGCGAGGTTAGAAGATGCTCATTAATCAGGACGCTAGCATGCGCGTTATCCAAGCGCCCTAGTTCTGCTAGATTAAAATTTTGCCTTTTGAATGGAATGTATATGGAGAAAAATTGAAGCTCTTGCAAAGTGCAGTTCTTAGCAATCTTCTGACAGTCAGGGAGCATGAACCGAAACATCATACTTTTCCCGGTTCCCCGTGGCCCCACCATGAACATATGCGATGGGTCCAACAGCATCGGATAGTCTGAGAAAGAGTCCACGAATAAGCTGCACGCATCTTGAGCCGAGAGGCCCTCTGGACTTCTTACATAGAAAGGGTTCATAAGCTAGGCGTTGGCAGATTTAATTTCGTCAATTATATCATGTATTTCTTTTCCATTCTTTACCCCCAACGATCTGCAGACGCCGTGAATTCCTTTACCCGGAGCGTCTGGGAATCCCACCTCCTCAAGAACATCATCAATCTGAAAAGCGTGAGACAGAGGATCCGATGGGTGATCCACAACTATTCTAAATTCAATCTTGGGGATCTCCAACCTTATCCTCATATGACGCATGCAATAGACTCGCTCTCGGTGCATCTTTAAGAGCCGCGAATATATTTCATCTATCAGGTAGCTTTCCCCCGTAGAACTTTTAAACTTACCGCTTGCTGTCTCTGAATCAATCTCGAATCGCAAGCGGACGCATTCTTTGCGGACAGTCACCGAAGTAAGACTTTCGCTATAACGATGATAAATCCTAGACTCTTCCGGAAGAATACCACTTATCATCCCGTATCGCGCCGCTCGAGTAGTATCATCAGCTAACTCATCAGCAAACCGGAGAAGAGCCGCAAGAAATCTAGGATAAACGGTTTTACCCAAAATATGATCCTCGACGAGGATCTGACGCAAAGTGTCTTTATCTTTGGTTCCTGCAACTGTTCCACCATGAACAGCAGCTATCCGACCGATCAGTTTCTTTTCGGCCGAATCAGAACCCATTGCAGCTCCTAAAGAATCGATTTGATCGAAAACTCGCTTTTCGTGGTCTTTTCGCCCTCCAATGTTCCCGATATCATGTAGATTAATCGCAACAAGAAGAATATAAGCCTCATATGCACCAATATTACACTTGTGCGACTTAAGGATATCAGAACATCTGCTAATTACGCAAGCTATATGGTCTGGACCGTGATCATTCAAGTAAATCAGCTCCTCAGGATTTATTGCATCCTTCTGGTCGAATTTTTTTCGGACCTCTGCAAGTAGCGCGCCAGCCGTAGCGTTTGTTTGTATAGGGGCAAGAATCCTCGTGATACTTTCATAACGATTAATATACTCCTGCTTTCCTCCTCGTGTGGGGAAGTCTGCGTCTTTACCTTTTCGAAGAATCTCTTCCAAATGCATCATGGCAGCAACAACTTGTAAATATGAGAGATTACCTCTTTAGCTAAAGCAGGAGGGACAGCATTTGCGACTTGCTGCTGTTGAAATCCAATACTACCAGAAAATTCAAACCAGTCAGGAAAAGATTGGAGGCGAGCAGCTTCTCTTACCGACAACCCTCTATTTTGGGTGGGGTGAAGCAGAACATTTTTTCTGTAGTTTCCCACTACTATCGACGGCACGCCGGCTTTAAGGCGATGATAGAGACCCGTGTGTCGCTCTTTTGCTCGAGATTCAGCCGGCCAAAGACTATCGGGAATGCTTTCCCAATTACCTCCTTGAGGAACCCATTTAAATCGATTCACTAAGTCAGATTTATTACGCGTAACCAAGTGTCCAGCGCATTTTTTCCGCTTACCTCTTAATTTCTTTGCGTAACTACTTGCTGCGTCTCGCCGATAAGCAAGCTCAGCATGCTGTGCACCATTTTCCAGCTTTGGAAGATCTGAGATCGCTTCCCAAACACTCACTCTTTGAGCATGTGGTTTTGGAGGAGTTAGGTTCACAGGAACTTTCGTTCCGATCATGAACATCCGTCTACGTCTTTGGGGAACACCATAGTCGCTGGCATCTACAATCAAAGTAGAAGGGTGGTATCCCAGCTCCCGAAATGCTATCTCGATTTGTTTGTAAAAACTGCCATTTTCAGTCTGCAGGATTCCCGGTACGTTCTCTAAAATAAGGCCGAGAGGGCGAATAAGCTCTACGAATCTAAAGTATTCTTTAAAGAGCAAAGAGTCTGGGTGTTTGGAACCTCGATTTCTTTGATTGGAGGTGGAAAATGCGCGACAAGGCGGCCCGCCTATTACAAGATCTATTTTTTGACGGGCAAATTTCTTGGCGTCTATATTTCGGATGTCAGAATTGTGAACGTCAACATCAGGGAAGTTTGACTCGTAGGTCGTAGCCGCCCACTTGTCACTTTCCACGGCGGCAACCAACTTGCAGCCAGCTTGTTGAGCGCCAAGTGAGAGTCCACCCGCACCGGAGAATAAATCTATGACTCTCACGCTTGCTGCATTTTGCGGTAGAGAACTAACTTTTCCACCGAACAGCGCAAGTCACATTCTTTCATCACACGGCTTGAAATTTGGTGCCGCTGAATACGGACGGCAGACGGCTTGTTTGTCGCACGGAATCTTGAGGAGCGGCGAGCCTCCGTTCGCCGCTCCAGCTTAGCTCACTGACACGCCTCGCACGTCCCGCCATTCATCATGGCGTCGATCGAGCAGGCCATCTTCTCCTCGGCGCTGTAGGTTGGTTTCTCGGGGCTCACGCCGCCGTCCCGTGCCATCAGGCCGCGGATCTCCTTGGTCACCTTGCCGGTGAAGGACTCGCTGTCGTTCGCCTGCAGCGTGCGCAGGTAGTAGGTCGTCTTCAGACCCTTGTCCCAGGCCCGGCGATACATGTGGCTCAGCGTCTTCATGTCCGGCGTCGCCAGGAACAGGTTCACGCTCTGGCTCTGGTCGATCCACTTCTGGCGCCGTGCCGCCGCATCCACGATGTACTCGTGGCCGATGCTGAACACCGTCTTGTGCTTGTTCTTGATCGCCGTCGGGATCGACTCGATGTCCTCTAGCTCGCCCTTGAAGTACTTCAGCTCGTCCACCATCTCCTGGTTCCACAGCCCGGCCTTCTTCAGGTCGCGCACCAGCTCGGAGTTCAGGATGATGAACTCGCCGCCCAGGTTGCTCTTCACATACAGGTTCTTGTAGTTCGGCTCGATGCACGGCGTGGTGCCCATGATGTTGGAAATCGTCGCCGTCGGCGCGATCGCCAGCACGTTCGAGTTCCGCATCCCGTGCTTCGCGATCTTCTCGCGCACCACGGACCAGTCCATCTTGCCGCCGCGCGGCACGTCGATCTTCCGGCCGCGCTCGTCTTCCAGCAGGTCCACCGTGTCCTGCGGCAGGATCCCGCGCGACCACTTGGAGCCCTGGTAGCTGGAGTAGGTCCCCACTTCCGCCGCCAGGTCGCTCGAGGCACTATAGGCATAGTAGGCGATCGCCTCCATGAACTCGTCATTGAACTCCACCGCCGCATCCGAGGCGAAGGCCAGCCCGCGCTTGTAGAGCGCGTTCTGTAGGCCCATCACGCCCAGGCCGATCGGCCGGTGGCGCATGTTCGCCGTCTTCGCCGCCGTCGTCGGGTAGAAGTTGATGTCGATCACGTTGTCCAGCGCCCGGATCGCCACCGTGATGGTCTCCTTCAGCATCTCGTGGTCCAGCGCGCCGTCGCGGGTGATGTGCGTGTCCAGGATCACCGAGCCCAGGTTGCACACCGCCGTCTCCTCGTCGGAGGTGTTCAGCGTGATCTCCGTGCACAGGTTGCTGGAGTGGATCACGCCGGCATGGTCCTGCGGGGAGCGCACGTTGCAGGGATCCTTGAAGGTGATCCACGGGTGCCCCGTCTCGAACAGCATCTTCAGCATCCCCTTCCACAGCTCGATCGCCGGGAATTGGCGGGACCAGATCTTCCCTTCCGCCGCCATCGCCTCGTACTCCGTGTAGCGTTGCTCGAAGGCCTTTCCATACAGGTCGTGCAGGTCCGGCACTTCGTTCGAGCGGAATAGGGTCCACTGCGCGCGGTCTTCCATCCGCTTCATGAACAGGTCCGGAATCCAGTTCGCGGTGTTCATGTCGTGGCAGCGGCGGCGCTCGTCGCCCGTGTTCTTGCGCAGCTCCAGGAAGTCCTCGATGTCGTTGTGCCAGGTCTCCAGATAGGCGCAGCCGGAACCGCGGCGCTTGCCGCCCTGGTTCACCGCCACCAGCTGGTCGTTGTGCAGCTTCAGGAAGGGGATGATCCCCTGCGATTCGCCGTTCGTGCCTTGGATGTAGCCGCCGGTGCCGCGCACCGCCGTCCACGAACCGCCCAGGCCGCCCGCCCACTTCGAGAGGAAGGCGTTCTCCGCGATCCCGCGGATCATGATGCTCTCGATCGAGTCATCCACCTTGTACAGGTAGCAGGAGGAAAGCTGGCTGTGCAGCGTGCCGGAGTTGAAGAGCGTCGGCGTGGAGGAGCAGAAGCGCCGTCCCTTGTAGAGATTGTAGAGGCGGATCACCCAGCTCTCGCGGTCCTTCTCCTCGCGCTTGAACAGGCCCATCGCCACGCGCATCCAGAAGAACTGTGGCGTCTCGATCCGGCGCGGCTTGTTGCCCGTCTTGTCGACCACCAAATAGCGGTCGTACATCGTCTGGATCCCGAGGTAGTCGAAGTCCAGGTCCGCCGTCGGGTCGAAGGCCTCCGCCAGCTTGTCCAGGTCATAGACATCCAGCAGGTCCGGGCTCAGGCGTTTGATCGCCACGCCGTGCTTCAGGTAGCTCTTGAAGGCCGCCTTGTGCGCCGCCTTCAGCTTGTCGATCCCGTCGCGCGAGATGCTCCAGTCCAGCACTTCCTCGTAGATGTAGGAGAGCAGGATCCGGCCGGCGAATTTCGCGAAGTCCGCGTCCTTCTCGATCAGCGCCTTCGCATTCAGGATGATCGTGTTCTTGAGGTCCTTCTCGGAGATCTCCGTGCCCACGGAGCGGCGCAGCTCACGCTCGATCTCCAGCTCGCTGATGCACAGGTCGAGGCCGATCGAGGCATACGCGATCCGCTTCTTCAGCTCGCTGCCGTCCCACATGATGGACTTGCCATCATCCGGCGTCACGGTGACGAAGAATTCCTGGTTCGGATCCTCCGCCTTCTCCTCCTGCTCCTGGCGCAGGCGCGCGCGCTGCGCACGATACAGGATGTAGTGCTCCGCCGCCTTGAAGCGGCCCTGGCGCATCAGCTCCTCCTGCACCATGTCCTGCACGTCCTCGATGTGCACGAAGGACTGGTCCCCGCGGCGGATCCGGTCCGTCACCGCCTTCGCGATGTCCACCGCCGCTTCCGGGTTCTCCTTGATCGTCAGGAAGGCCTTGCGCACCGCGATCTCGATCTTCGTCTCCGACCACGGCACGACATTGCCGCTGCGGCGGATCAGGCGCACCGGCAGTGCATGCGGGCCGGCGTGGACGTCGACGGTCCCGGTCTTCTCCATCGAGCGACGGAAGGCCAGCGACTTCGCCACGTCATACGCTTCGTTCTCAAGCAGTGCCTTTTCGATCAGCAAGTATAGGTCGGACTCCGACAGGCGCAAACGGCCGCCCTCATCCAGCGACTTCGTCAGCGAGTTCGCCACCGCGTGCGCCACGTCCGACACGAACTTGCGGTTCACGTCCGAGAAGATCGACTTCTCGTCCGCCTGGCGGGAAATCAGCAGGTCCGCCAGCGAATCACCGATCGCATCGGCGACGTCTTCCAGCGAGAAGTGGGTATCCGTGTCACCACGGGTCACGATGATATCGGTGATCGGCTTGCGCCGCTCATGCGACAGCACCTCGCGCCAGGAAAAAGCGCGGTCGGAAGCCGGAAGGGAGAAACGGTCGGTGATGACCTGCTTCAGCAGGTAGTCTTCGTCAGGATTAACGGCACGATACATGGCGAGGAAGTGTGTGCGGGTGAGGGAGGATTTGCGGAACTTGGGACAGTGTGTGTGGGAAACGGGAACTGAAGTTTGCGAGTTCGCAGTATTCAGTTTTCAGGAAGAGCGGCGGGAATCGATGCTGCGGATGAGCCCTTGGAGCATCGCGGAGATTTCTTTGGTCTCCTGGATCATGGGACGAGAGCCTGCGAGCGGAGCTTGCCCAACCTTCTGTCGGACTCGCTCGGAGATATAGAGTTGGGTGCGGAGTTCACCACAGGAGCCTTTGCTGATGCGGAGGAAACGAATGAAGTCTCCATCGCTGTCGCGTTCAGCTCCTTCGGCAATGTTGGAGGGCACTGAAATGGCCGAGCGCTGCATTTGATCCTTCAGCGCGTAATCGCGTGAATCATGCAACGCCACGCACACATCGACCGCAAGCTGGCAGCTGCGCTTCCAGACTTCCAAATCTTCAAATGTGGTAACCGCCATAATGCCTTCTGCTTTTTGCCTTTCCTGAAAACTGAACACTGAAAACTAGCAAACCCGGGCCAAGGATCAGAGTTCGTCATCGTCAACCGAGCTCAGTGCCGAAGCCTTTTGATACTCGGTAACTCGGCCTTCGAAGAAGTTGGTCTCCTTCTTGATGTCCATCATCTCGGCAAGCCAAGGGAACGGGTTGGTGACGCTCTCGTTGAGAGGAGCCAAACCACAAGAAGCGAGGCGGCGGTCGGCGATGTAATCGATGTACGCCTCGAAGTCGGCGGAATTCAGGCCCAGCCCCGCCACCGGCAAACAGTCGCGAATGAAGGTCTTCTCCAGCGTGATCCCCTCCTTCATCGTGGCGCGGAGGTCTTCGCGGAAGTCCTCGGTCCAGATGTCGGGGTTCTCATCGACGAGGTCCATGAGGAGGTTGCGGAACACTTCGATGTGGTTGGACTCGTCGCGCAGCGTGTAGCGGAACATGGCGCCGATGCCCGGGAACTTGTTCTGGCGGTAGAGGCTCAGGATCATCCCGAACAGACCGTAGAACTGGGTGCCCTCCATGACCTGGCCGAACATGAAGATGTTCTTCGCCAGCGCCTGCTTGTTCTCGGTCACCGTCAGGTCAATGTCCCGGCGCAGCGCTCGGGAGTTCGACACCACAAAGTGATTCTTCGCCGTGATCGAGGGCACATCCTCGAACATCGCCTCGCACTCGTGCGGGTTCAGCCCCAGCGAGGAAAGCATGTAAACCAGCGAGTCCGCATGGATGTTCTCCTCGTGTGCGTGGCGGCCCAGCACCAGCTTCAGTTCGGGTGCCGTCACCACCTCGCGGACCACATGCAGCACGTTGTCCCCCACGATCCCTTCGGCTGCCGAGAAGTAGCCGATCCCCATCTTGATGATCCAGCGCTCCACGTCGCTGATCTCGTCCGAGCGCCACTGCTCGACATCCTTCTGCATCGTGATGTCCTCCGGCTCCCAGTGGTTGTTCTTCATCGTCTTGTACAGGTCGTACGCCCACTGGTACTTCAGCGGCAGGATGTTGAAGAACATGGTCTCGCGACCGTTGATGACTTTCTTGGCGGCGAAGGCCTGCTCGGCCTTCTCGCGATCGAGCACGAATGTGCGGGCTCCGAGGGTAATCGTGGTGGTGGCGGACATGGAGAGGTGGGCGACGGGAGAAAGCTTCAGGATGGTTTTGCCGCCTCCCGGTCGAACCGGTCGCGGCGGGCACAGCGGGAGAGATACTGAGCGGAAACGGGGCCAATCCTCAAGTCCATTTCGTTCATATGGTATCCACAAATTATTAACAATACTACCGGTGGTGTACTCCTCCACCCGCTGCAAACTTGACAATTTCGCCCCATCCCCTAAATGCCTGAAAAATGTGGGCTCAATGAAAGGCCCGCCGATTTCCCTCCGGCCCCCCTAGGTGTCGAAAAGTTTTCCGACCCGGCCACCCCTCATCACCTCTCCCCGACCCACCCGCGGAATTCTAAAATGTTAGAGCAGAGTTCTGTTAGAAATCCCCGCAATCCCCTCTCCCCGAGCGGATTAAAATTAACAAAACAATTGCTTAACGCCCTCTACCTCACCCGCAAACCCTTGATTTTACAAGGAATTGCATCAAGCCGCCCGGAAGGCCAAGGCCGACAGCCCCTCCTTCTCCAGCCGCCCGAACGCCGCCGCCTCCCCCTCCAGGCTCCCCATCCGGATCGCCCGCAAAATCCCCAGCCAGGCCTGCACCCGCTCGCTCTCCTCCCCCAAATCCTGCAAGGCCCGGACCGCCTCGTCATGCCGCCCCGCCCGCGCCTGCGCCATCGCCAGCGCAAACCCGTCCCCCCCCGGCGCCATCACATGCTTCACCACCCCGCGCAACTCCTTGGGATGCACTGGCTTAAGTAAAAAGTCCACCACCTGCCCCGTAATCGCCCTCAACGCCGCCGACGGCGTGATCACCGCACTGCACAACACCACCGGTAGGGAATTCCCATGCCGCCTCAACGACTCGATCACCCGCAACCCGTCGATATCCGGCATCCGCAGATCCAGGATCACCAGGTCGTAGCTCTCATTCTCCAGCTTCGACAAAGCCTCCACGCCCCCCGCCGCCGTGTCCGTGTCGTGATCCGAAAGCGCATACGAAAACCCGAGCCGCAGCGTCGGCTCATCATCCACCACCAGAACCCGGTATCGAACGGCAGCCCCCGCCGCCTTGGTGTCAGGCAATTGGGACATCGATATAGAATTCCGTTTGGTTGTCCTTCCGCTCCCTCAGACCGATCCGGCCCTCGTGAGCCCGCATGATCTCCCGGCAAATGAATAGCCCCAGCCCCACCCCGTCCGAATCCTGTCCCGGTGCTCTGAAGAACCGCTCGAAAATCCGGCTCTGCGCCTCCTCCGGCACTCCAGGACCCTCGTCGATCACCGAAACGCGGACATGATCCGCATCCGGCTGGCTGGTCCGCAGCGTCACCATCCCCCCCGCCGGGCTGTGCTTGATCGCGTTAGATACAAGGTTGTTCAGTACCTCGTCCAACCGCAAGGGGTCGGCGCTGACGTCTGGCAAATCGTTGTGGGTTTCGACCTGGATCGAGATGCCCTTCTCGCCGGCCTTTGGGGCGAAGAGTCGCTCCGAACGCTGCAGCGCCCCCGGGAGCCCCACCGGCACGCGGTCCAGATGCGTCGTCCCGCTCTCCGCTCGGGAAAGATCTAGCAGGGTGTTGAGCGTGGCCAACAGCCTCTCGCAATCGTCGTTCGCCGAAGACACCATCGTCCTCTGAATTGGCGAAAGCACACCGGAGCGCTCCTCCAAGAGGAGGTGAAGAACCATCCGGATCCCCGTGAGAGGAGTCTTCACCTCGTGGCTCACCGTCGAAAGCAGGTTGGTCTTCATGTCATCCAACCAGCGGATGCGGGTAACATTGTGCAGCAGGACTGCACGCCCGGAATGAATCCCGTCCTCGGACGTGAAGCGGAAGATCCGCGGCAGATAGAAATGCTCGCGTTCGCCCACGCGGAAGAGAAGCGCCTCCCGAGGATCTTCCGGGAGGTGATTCATGCCGGCATCCGCCGACTCTTCGAGGATCCGCTGGATCTTCGCCGGGATACGATTCGGCACTCCCAAGCTCTCGGTAAGAGTCTCCGCGGCCGGATTGAGCTGAAGAATGCGACCGTCGTCTCCTAGTACGAAGACCGGTGAAGGAATCGCTTCAAGGATCGCGCGGTTCACCAAGTTGGTGCGCATCACCCGCTCCTCCGTTTCGCCGCGACGCAAGCGCAGCTCCGCCGCCATGTCGTTGAAGGCGGTCGCAACTGCGCGGAATTCGCTGTCGGTGCCGGGCTCCGGCAAGGTCAGCTCGAAGTTACCTTTCCTGATCTCATCAATCGAACGCCGCAGTCCCTCGACGGGGTCCACCAAGTGGCGTACGAGCTGATGGTAGATAAAAACCGCAATGGCCGTGCCGACGATGACGAGAACCGTTACAAAGAGCGTGTTATTCGCGGACTTGTTCTCCACAGCCACGCCGGCCTTCAGACGCTCTTCCGCGAGAAGGAACACGTTCTCCGACTGCTGGGTGATGCCCTGCGATTGCCGGCTCAGCGAGGTCAGAAGCTTCGCCGCATCCTCACGCGTGGCGACCTCTCCACGGAAGAAACTCTCATATTCCTCGAAATAGGTGGTGAGGGATTGCTGGAGATTGTCCAGAACCTCGTTCCACACATCGTCATCGCTGCGACGCAGGCTTTCGAGCTTCGCCACGAGTTCGCTCTGATTGAATTGGAAGAGCGTCTTGTCCGGCGGCTTGTAGGGTGGATCACCGGTTAAGGCCGGCAAATAGTGGGCATCAATGGCCGAGGTGAGGACGCCAAAACTCCGGGCGGTCTTGATCGCCGGGTAGTTGTTCTCCAAGCTGTTCTGATAACGCCGATTCGCATCCCGCACCAGTACGAGCGCCGCCGCTCCGACTCCCCACAGGAGCAGGATCAGGGTCAAAAGCCCGTAGAACAGTCGGGTGCGTAACATTAAAAAATCGGGGGAGGATCAATCCATGCCGAAGCGCTTGCGCTTGCGGTAGAGGGTGGCCTTGTCGATGCCGAGGATCGCCGCGGCGTCTTGCAGAGTGGGTGCCCAGCGCAGCACTTCGCGAAGGTGAGTCTGCTCGATATGATCGATGCTATATTCGCCTCCGATCACCGGCACGGCAGCTCCGCCAGCGGCAGGAGTCTCTGCAGCTACCGGGATCGGCAGGTCCTCGGCTTCGATCTTGGACCCGCGGGCAAGGATCGCCGCGCGCTCGATGGCGTTACGGAGCTCGCGGAGGTTGCCTGGCCATGCATGGCGGAGAAGGGCCTGGCGACCGCTTTCCGAAAAGCCATCAATCTTGCGCCCCATCTGGCTGCTGAAGAAGTTAAGATAATCGTGAGCGAAGCGGACCAAGTCGGCACGGCGCTCGCGGAGAGGAGGAACGGTCACGCTAATCACGTTCAAGCGATAGAAGAGGTCCTCGCGGAAAGTGCGGGCAACGACGCTGGCTGCGAGATCCCGGTTCGTGGCTGCGATGATCCGGACGTTGCAGGGACGGACCTTGTTCTCGCCCAGCCGCTCATACTCTCGTTCCTGAAGGAGCCGCAGCAACTTCGGCTGGATCTCCATGGGGAGCTCGCCAATTTCGTCCAAGAAGAGGGTGCCGCCATCCGCCGCATGTACCTTACCCCATGTGTCCTTGATCGCGCCGGTGAAGGAGCCCTTCATGTGACCGAAGAGGACGCTTTCCAACAGCTCCTTCGAAAGGCTCGGGCAGCTCACGGTCACGAAGGGTTTGTCGCGAAGATGGCTGCGGTCGTGGACCTCTTTGGCAATCACGCTTTTACCGGTGCCGCTCTCTCCAAGGATCAGAACGGAGGCTGGAGAAGCGGCGGCCCGGAAGAGAGTTTCGATCTCCATCTGGGTCCGCTCGTCCTCGGACTTGAACTGAAGCGGGGGCGAGTTGTGCTTCACCTCGCTTTTGAGCTCTTGCACGGTCTCCTGCAAACGGACCACCTCCACCTGCTGCTGGAGCGCCTTATGCGCCTTCGCCAGAATAGCGCGGAGTTGGTCCGGGGTGAACGGCTTCTCCAGATAATCGAAGGCACCGAGCTGGGTGGCCTTCACCGCCGTGGAGACGGAGGCATGCGCGGTAAAGATGGTGACTAGCTGCCGCGGGTTTTGTTTGAGGATGTCCTGCAGCACTTTAAGGCCGTCCTCATCCCCAAGACGGAGATCAAGGAAGACGAGCTGGAAATCATCCTCCTTCAGTCTACGCAAGGCAGAGGGTCCGTCTTCCGCAGTTTCGACGTAGTGACCCTCGGCTTCCAGAGCGAGCGAGGTGGTGAGGCGGATCGACTGTTCGTCGTCAACGATGAGGATGTCCATGACGGGTGGGTTACCGATCCCCTCCTAACAGTCAGCATGCCGAAGCGACGCGGGTTCTTGAATAGCTGACTCTTAGGCAGTTCGGGCGAAATGCATGATGTGGCAATCTGCGTCGGATCGTGCATAACGCTACACCCTAAACATTGCATCTTGCAATTTGCAATTTGATCTCAATTCGGGAGAGAAATCGGACGCCATGCCGTGGAGGCACAAAAAAGCCGCCCCAGCCAGAGACCGGGGCGGCTTGAAAATCAGAGGGTAGATCCTCAGGCGGGGACTTCGCGGCCACGGCGGATCTGCGAGAGGTGGTGAAGAGTCTCGCGGGTTTCCTTGCTCCAATCGCGGAGAGCCTTGCGGGAGAGTTCGACGCGGTCGGCCATGGCCTTCTCCAGCTCGTGGTAGTTGTTGGCCAAGCGCTCGATGAGGGAGTTCATGGACTCCAAGGCACGGTCGCGCCAAGGATGATCGCCAGCGGCATGCAGGCGGGCGAGTTCCTGATCAGCACGACGGCGGGCCTCCGCCATTTCAGCGAGGAGGACCTTGGTGTCCGGGACGCGGCGGAGATCACTGGCCAGGCCCACCTTGGAAAGAGCCCAAATCGCCCACTTGGTGGGGTCGAAGTTCCAAGGTTTCACGCCGTTGCGGTAGTCGTGTTGGAACTCGTGATGGTAGTTGTGGTAGCCCTCACCAAAGGTGAAGAGGGACATCACGAAACTATCGCGCGCGCTGCAGCGGGTGGAGTAGGGCTGGCGACCGATGGTGTGGCAGAGCGAGTTGATGAAGAAGGTGCACTGCTGGACGCAGAAAACGCGGAGCACGCCGGCGATCAGGAAGCCACCGAGGGCTCCGTTTGCGCCGCCGGCGAAGTAGTAACCTAGAACGGCGGGAAGAGCGAGGCCGACGAGGAGGGCGATCAGCTTGTCCCAGCGGTGTTGCCACATGACGAGCTTATCCTTGCGGAGGTCGTTCACGTTATCGAGTGGCGGCTCGGGGAGCTGCTTGAAGAGGATCCAGCCGATGTGGGCCCAGAAGAAGCCCTTCGAAATGTCATACGGATCGTCGTCGTGATCGGTGTGCTTGTGGTGGCGGCGGTGGTCGGAGACCCAGTTCAGCGCGGAGTTCTCAAAGGCGCAGGCACCGAAGACCAAGGTGTAGAGCTTCACCGGCCATTTCGCCTTGAAGGAGAGGTGGGAGAAGAGGCGGTGATAGCCGAGCGTGATGCTCATGCCGGTCGAGATGGCGTAAAAGGCGAACATCCCCGCGAGGAATCCGTTCAAGCCATTCTGCCAGAGGTAGATCGGAGCCGCGATCACGGCGAGCAGGGAGATGATGAAAAGGAAACCGGTATTGATCCAGTCCACCCGCTCGAAAGAGATTCTCGGATTCATGTATAAGAATAGCCCCGAAGGGCGCGGAGGGATACTCTGCTTTGCCGGGAAGGTCAACGTCGCAGCAAGGCCGACGGGGGATTCTTTTGAAGATTGGCGGCCGCTTGCGTGGAACCACGCAGAATTGCCCTCGGCGATTTCCAAAAATTCCTGACTTGCCCCCGGTGGAAATCGAGTCATGGTTCGCTCGCGCTCGCCACCCTGGCGAATTCAAGGCATGGAGGGTCATCAGGTGATTGATTTCAGTGGTGATTTGAAACCCGGTTCTCGGGAACAGTCGAAGAAGAGACAGTAGGATAGTTCGGGCCACTGATTAACAATGAGCAAGATGTACGTGGGGAACCTCCCCTTCTCCGCCAGCGAAGATGAGCTGCGCGAAGCCTTCGGCCAATTCGGCCCCGTGAGCGAAGTGAGCCTTGTGATGGATCGCGAAACCGGCCGCCCGCGCGGCTTTGCCTTCGTGACCATGGGCACCAAGGAAGCCATGGAAGCCGCAATCCGCGGTTTGGACGGCAAGGATTTCGGTGGCCGTAACCTGACCGTGAACGAAGCGCGCCCGCGCGAAGAGCGCCCCTCCTTCGGTGGCGGCGGTGATCGTCGTGGTGGTGGCGGCGGCGGCTACGGTGGTGATCGCCGTGGCGGCGGCGGTGGTGGTGGTGGCTACGGCGAGCGCCGTGGTGGCGGCGGCGGTGGCCGTGGCGGCTACAGCGATGACCGCCGTGGTGGCGGCGGCGGTGGCCGCTGGTAAGACCTACCAGTCGTTTCCCAACTTTAAAGAAGGGCGGATCCTCAGAAGAGATCCGCCCTTTTTCTTTCTCAGGCGCGGGAGCGAACCATGAGCTCCCTGATGATGGAAAAAGCCGCCCGCGATCCATCCGCTGCCGCCAAAATCGCCTGCTGCATGCGCCCCGCGCTCAGGTCCCCGGCGGCAAAGATGCCGGGCTTGCTGGTTTCACAGGTTTCCGAGCGCTGGACCGCTCCATCCTCCCGGAGATCCAAACCCAAGGACTCCACTAGGGGGGGCTGACGCTGATCAGGAGCCACCCAGAAAGTCTCGATCGGCAATTCCGTGCCGTCTTCCAGAAGCAGACCGGCGAGCCGATGGTCCCCGGAGCCGCCGCGAATCTCCCGAATAGGCCGGCTCTCGACGCGAACTCCCTGCTCACCGAGCCTGGCCAGATCCGCTTCCGGAACCGGCAGGCCCTGGGTGAAGACCGTGAGATCCGCGGTCCACCCCCTGAACAAAGGCGCATGCTCCAAGGCGGAAAGGTCCTTCACCAGAAGCCCCCAGGCCCGGTCGCGCTGCTCGTAACCATCGCAGAACACGCAGTGGTGCACGCCCTTGCCCCAGTTCTCCTTGAGCCCCGGGATGTCCGGCAAGGTATCGACCAAGCCCAAGGCCAGGATCACATAGCGGGCGCGGACCTTCTTCCCTCCGGAGAGCTTGAGCTGGAAGGCTCCGGCCTCGCCCTTGATCGCCTCCACCAAGCCCCGGCCGAAACGGAAGGTCGGATAGCGAAGGAGCTCCGCCAGACCCAAGCGGCGAAAGTCCGCGGGAAGAATGCCATCCCGACTCACGAAGGTGTGGAGCGCGGGAGCGGCGGCGTTCCGGGGCGTACCGCCATCGATCAGAAGCACCTGGCGACGGGCTCGGGCCGCTACCAGCGCGGCCTGCATCCCCGCGGGACCGCCGCCTATCACAACCAGATCGGCTTGGATCTCCCCATCCTGCTCTGTCGCCAATGAGCAGGGAGCCATGGAAGAGGCGGCGGTGAGGCAAACCACCTGTTTGAGCATCTTGCGACGGGTCGATCTTGAAGAGTCCGGGGCAGAAGTATCGGAAGACATGAGGCCCAGCATGGACCGGAGCGGTGAAACTTTGAATTTCCCTTCCGGCACGAATATTGATACCAGATCAGCATCAATGATCGACGACCTCCGCTCCCTGCGCGCCTTCATCGTCACGGCGGAAGAGCTGAACTTCCGTCGGGCGGCAGAGCGGCTGCACATGTCCCAGCCGCCGCTGAGCCGGATGATCGCGGGCCTGGAGGAAAGCCTCGAGACGAAGCTCTTCGAGAGAAGCACGCGCTCGGTCAACCTGACCACCGCGGGGATCCGCTTTTACAAGGAAGCGCTCGCCCTGCTGGAGCAAGCGGACGGACTGGCCCGCCGGATGAAAAGCGAATCACAGGCGCGGCGGCGACGCTTCCCGATCGGCTGCACCGCAGCCGCTTACTGCACCGAGTTCCCGCGCATGGTGGCGCGGCTCCGCGAGCTTCACGCGGACATGGAGATCGAGCTTCACGAGATGAACTCGGACGCCCAGCTCGATGCCCTCGCCGCGACCAAGATCGATGCCGGGATCGTCCTGCTACCGGCGGCTCAGCCGGAATTGGAGTTCGCCCCCTTCGCCCGCATCCGCATGCAGATGGCGCTCCCAGCCGCTCACCCGATGGCCGATCTCCGCGAGCCGGTGGCCCTCGCCGACCTGAGGCGGGACGTATTCATCGTCCACACCCGCGAGGAGAACCCGGCGATGTATCACGAGATCCTGCACCACTGCGCGAAGGCAGGCTTCCGGCCCAAGACGCTGACCAAGAAGAAGGGGCAGAACTGCATGGCAATGGTCGCCTCCGGAGCGGGTGTCCACTTCACCGCGGCCACCGGCCGCTGCACCAGTGTGGAGGGAGTGAAATTCGTGCCGCTGGCCGGGGAAGCGCCGGTGCTGGAGATGGCACTCGCTTGGCGGAAGGGCGACGAGATGCCCGCGATTGCAAGCCTGCGGAGCCTGATTCCCGGCAGCTGAAAGCTCCCGCCCCCGGGAAAAGAAGAAGGCCACTTCGTGAGAAGTGGCCTTCTGAAAGGATGGCAACCCGTAGGGGAATCGAACCCCTATTGCCAGAATGAAAATCTGGAGTCCTAACCGTTAGACGAACGGGTCTTGCTATCGTTGCCGCGAGCGGCGGGCGGAAAACTAGCCAGAGGGGGACTCTTGGCAAGGAAAAAGCGGCAACAAATATTCGCGTGTCGCATTCATACCATCGGTACTGTGCAAGTATGCTGCCCCGCTTGCGGCTTGTCAGTGGGCTTCCGCCCCCTACCCTGCCCGCCCGGTCCGACAATTCCGAACGCCAAATGAATACCGACATTCTCTCCCAAGCCGCCACCCAGGCCCGTGGACTTGCCATGGACGCCGTGCACGCCTGCAACTCCGGACACCTCGGCCTGCCGCTCGGTTGCGCGGAAATCGGCGCGGTTCTCTTCGGCGGCGGTGGCCTGCGCTACAATGCGGACGCACCGAAGTGGCTCAACCGCGACCGCTTCATCCTCTCCGCCGGCCACGGCTCGATGTTCCTCTATAGCTGGCTGCACCTCTCCGGCTACGCGCTGCCGCTGGACGAGCTGAAGCGCTTCCGCCAGCTCGGCTCCCACACCCCGGGTCACCCGGAGTCCTTCGAGACGGTGGGCGTGGAAGCCACCACCGGCCCGCTGGGCCAAGGCGTAGGCAACGCGGTGGGCTACGCCCTCTCCGCGAAGCGCGCCGCCGCGAAGTTCAACACCGCGGACCATGTGATCTTCGACCAACACGTCTTCGCCCTGCTGGGTGACGGCTGCCTCCAAGAAGGTGTGGCCAAGGAGGCGATCGCCTTCGCCGGCCATGGGGGCCTCGATAACCTGGTGCTGATCTATGACTCCAACGATGTGACGCTGGATGCGATGGCCGAGAAGACCCAAGGCGAAGACGCCGAAGGCTACTTCAAGTCCCAGCAGTGGGATGCCGTGACCATCGACGGCCACGACTTCGCCGCGATCTCCGGCGCCATCAGCAAGGCCAAGGCCGACAAGAACGGCCGCCCGAAGGTGATCATCGCGAAGACGCTGATCGGCAAGGGCATCCCGCAGGTGGCCGGCACCGCTTCCGCGCACGGCGAAGGCGGCGCGAAGTTCATCGATGAAGCCCGCGCGGGCCTCGGTCTCCCGGCCGACGAGCACTTCTACGTTTCCGCCGATGTGTATGCTCACTTCGCCGGCGTGAAGGCGGAGTCGAAGAAGACCTACGATGCCTGGCAGGAGACCTACAATGCCTGGGCCGCTGCCAATCCGGAACTGGCTGCCGAGCTGAGCGCCGGTGTGCCGAGCGACCTTTCCGCCAAGATCCCGGCCTTCGCCGCGGACTACAAGGATGCGACCCGCGGTGCGGGCGGTGTGGTGGTGCAGGCAGTGGCGAAGGCCGTGCCGCAATTCATCACCGGCTCCGCCGACCTCTACGGCTCCACCAAGAACTATATCAAGGACGGCGGCGACTTCTCCGCGAGCAACCCGGGCGGCCGCAACATCTGGTTCGGCATCCGCGAGCACGCAATGGGCGCCATCTGCAACGGCATCGCCTACGACGGCCTGTTCCGCGCGAGCGGGGCGACCTTCCTGGTCTTCGCCGACTACGTGCGCCCCTCGATCCGCCTCGCCGCGCTGTCGAAGCTGCCGGTGACCTACATCTTCACGCACGACTCCGTGGGTGTGGGTGAAGACGGCCCGACCCACCAACCGGTGGAAACCGTGAGCGGTCTGCGCGTGATCCCGAATCTCGACGTGATCCGCCCCGCCGACGCGGAAGAAACCGCCGGTGCCTTCGTGGCCTCGCTGCTGCGCACCGATGGCCCGACGCTGCTGAGCCTGACCCGCCAGGCGGTGCCGCTGATGAACGAGCTGTCCGTGGAAGAGCGCCGCGAAGGCGTGCTGAAGGGCGCCTACATCGCGAAGAAGGAAAAGGGCGAGCTGAAGCTGATCCTCATGGGCAGCGGCTCCGAACTGCAACACGCGATCGCCGCAGCCGATGAACTCGGCGAGGGCGTGCGCGTGGTTTCCGTGCCCTGCTTCGAGCGCTTCGATCGCCAAGGCGCCGACTACAAGGAGAGCGTGCTGCCGAAGGCCGTGACGAAGCGCATCGCCATCGAGGCGGGTGTGTCCGACCTGTGGTGGAAGTACGTCGGCCTCGACGGCAAGGTGCTCGGCATCGATCGCTTCGGCATTAGCGCACCGGGTAACACGGTGATGAAGGAGCTGGGCATGACCAAGGAGCACGTGGTGGCCGCGGCCAAGGCGCTGTAAGACCGGCGGTCTAACTGAGACTTTGAAAGGCGCGCTCTCTGAGAGGGGGAGCGCGCTTTTTGTGGGGGTAAGCGTTAATAGTGCGACTAAGGATCGTCCGGCCCAACAGAGCTCAATCAACTTTCCGACTCTTCTCCCTCGAAGGTGTTAGGCATTTGCTGAAACCGCCAGAGCTTGAGGACTTGCCCTTGGTAACTATCGGGTATTAGAACTCCAAATTCTTTCACGTCACTCTTGGGAGCCAGTGATGTTACCCCTTCCTTTTCGGAGGTAGAATACAAATACTGATTGCTCACAATTTGGCTCATCGAGCCGACAAGTTCGAAACCCTGTCCCTCACTAATAATCTCTGGCTGAACGATAAAGTCAAAGTGATCCACAAGACCTCCGCTCACGGCAACCGGAGTCTTTACGTCTCCCCATTTCCCAAAGAAGATCAGAAGCGCCGCGATCTTTATCTCTAGCTGATTGGTAATCTCTTTGCCTCCTACATGCAATGTAACGCGCCCTATGGTAAAAGGGGCGAGACCATGAAGGTCAATAGAACGCGGCTTTGTTAGATCAGCGTGCAATCGCATTACTAATGGCACCTCCGTCCCAACGTGGACGTCGCCGAGTAGCCCCATTTCGTTGATCTTCATTGCCTCCATTATCGACAATCGAAATTTTCTCCCCTCGAGCGAGAGTCGACTTGGGTCGATCAAAGTCCAACAGTTCCATCCAACCCAGTAAACCGCGATTTTTAAGGGGATTCCCACAGTTGAAGAGTAGTTGGCAAGTCGCTCCAAGTACTTTTCTCCTATCACGAAACAGTCATCTATGGACGAGGCCCTGAAATTCTTAACCTCAACAAGTATCTGTGATCCTTTCTTCGTTTGAATTCTGAAATCGGGTCGGGTCAGGAGTCCGCTGCTGTCAAAGAAGATGCCTTGATCTTCTTCAGTGATCACAGCTACCTCACCTAATGCAGCGATAACGTAAGCAAACATATGCTGCGCGCGAAAGCCATAAAGGCGTATCGAACTGTCGGTCTGTCTTCTGACGAGCTCCGATAGCCTAGCAGAAAAATCAGCCCGATTGACTGCGTGCTTAATGGGAAGCCCCATCTCTCTGGCAATCTGGTCAGCCAGCCTGAGCAACGACGCATTCAGGTCGCTTATGTCGCGCGGATGCATTGGTGATTATGATCGTCGAGCCTCGGCGCTCAGCAAGGCTCTAACACCATTCGCGTCACACGATCGAAGCAACGCGCTTCTTGTCAGGCGTAGGGAATGAGTTGTGATGCGCACCGTCTAGTTCCCGCCCAGCTGCCTTCTTATTTCGGCCGCCCCATTGTTTGAAGAAGAATGCCACATCATGTCGCGCACACTGATCACGGATCTCAGTCGCCCATTCTGGTTTCATCGGTCGTGGTCGGGCTCCGCTTTCACCGCCTACAATCACCCAATCGATTCCATCCAGATTCAATCGGGAAAGCGGCCCAATCAACGGCTCGCAAGAGAGAAATCGAACGGCAGCTGGAATGCCGCGCAAATCGTCAATACGGTGAGTGACTCGTTCGTCCTCCACGCTCACACCAATCCAAATGTTTTGGCTCCAAGTTAAATCGCTCCAAACCTTCGCCAACCGGTCGGCACGCTTGGTCAGAACTTGGAAAACCAGATGAGGATTTGCGTTCATCACACCAAAAACCCGCTGAATGAATTCGAGGCTCACATCCTTGTGGAAAAGATCGCTCATTGAATTCACGAAAACCATCGCGGGCTTACGCCAACTAAAAGGAATGGCGAGGGCTGCTTCGTGCTCGCGGATCTTGAACCCGTCCCGGTATTTTTCCACCCCCATCGCTTGGAGCCTTCGAGACATGATCTCAGCATAGCAAAACTTACAGCCCGACGAAATTTTGTCGCAGCCGGTTGTGGGATTCCACGTGAGTTCAGTCCACTCGATCGAGCTTGAAGCC
Source organism: Luteolibacter rhizosphaerae (assembly GCF_025950095.1). NCBI lineage: Bacteria > Pseudomonadati > Verrucomicrobiota > Verrucomicrobiia > Verrucomicrobiales > Verrucomicrobiaceae > Neoluteolibacter > Neoluteolibacter rhizosphaerae. The sequence goes on from NZ_JAPDDR010000007.1 coordinate 385,030, forward strand.
ATGGCAGAATAATATTCAGTATTTGCTGAATTTCAAGCCTCCTGAGGCATCTAAAACAGCTCGCGTTGGACCTCCCTCTTGGGCGGATTCAAGAATGTGACATAATCGATCTGCTCTTCTGGAAAGGAATGAGCTCGAGGTGCACAACCCGGCTTGGCTTGCACTCTAATCAAGTGACTCCGACTTAGCCAATCCAGCATCCCTTTGGGATTGATGAACGGAGTTTCGCAAAGCGCGTAAATGTCTAGGTCCGCGTAGGTTACATTTTGACCTAGATACTTTTCATGCATGATCTTGGCGAAGAACTCTGCGTCGTCGTTCTTAAAAAGAATGTGATGATCACGGTAGGCGTCCGAAAAACAGTAGTTCCCACTACCATCGATCGAGCGCATAGCTTCCTTCATTTTCTCCATTCCCAACCGATTTCTTGAAGCGAAAACCAAGTAGTAGTTCAACCGGTCGGTCTTACCTCGCATCTCAAAGCTCCATACGAACTTGACCCCGTCGATAGCGAGTAGCTTCTGCTTGTAGAGAGCTAGGGCCTTCTCGGATTTGCGTGCCAGCGAATCGTTGTGAGGCTCCAAAGCTGTCTGCCATTCGTCACATCCGAAAACTTCGTTGAGTTGTTTCTCCCAGCCAGGATTCTTGCCAAAATGAATTCGCGCAATCCCGTCAGCATCGAAATTCAGTAGCAACTCGCTTCCCTGGCTTTCTAGGCATCGTTGAAAAAGATGGAACGGTACTCCTGTGCCCCCGAAGGGATCCGCGAAGATTAGAAGAGGCAATGCTCCGGTCACATTGTCAGCAATACTCGGCATCTGTATCAACTCGCCAAAAACCGTCTCAAAATCTCCGTGGCAGGGTTTGGGGTGAATGCGCTTGGCTAAGCTCATCTGGCTCAGCTTCTCAGCCAAGTAATCCAAGGTATTGCGATCTGATTCGATAAAGAAACAACTGATGTCCTCAACAACAATCCGCTCGGGCTTTTTCGTGATCCAAGAATTGAAAACATCGAGAGCGGCCAAAGGCGAGCCCTCGGGATGATTTTCGTAGCTTCCGGGACCCGCAAATCCATCAATATACACCAGCTTCTTGAACTTCGATCCGACAATGGGAAACCAAGCATTCAGATAACCTTTTAGAATCTCGATTTTTGCAATTGTGTGAGGTGCGGCCTGCCACAATAAGGAATTATTCTGAGCCATCGGTGAGTAGAATTCATTTAGAAGCTGTCTGAAAAATGGTCAGGCGTCGATTCTTGCGAGCATGCGCTTGGTCATGGAGAGATAGATCAGCGCTTCCGAATGTTCGATCCTTACCTCGTGGTCGCGGATCAAACGACGGGATTGGA